>NZ_DATBNB010000048.1 GCF_036554565.1 Longimicrobium sp.
TGGTGCTTTCCACCTGGTACGCCGATTCCGCCAACCATCCCCCCGGCTACCGCGCGCCGTTCCACCTGCGCCCCCCCGCGCTTTCGTGGGAAGGGCCGCTGCCCGGGGCCACCCGGGGGGACGAGCCGGTCGCGCGCACGGGCGGGGGAGGGCCGCGGAGCGCGCGGGTGATCTCCATCCGCCCGCAGCTCGATCTGCTGTCCGATCCGGAGATCAGCGGCGTGGTGCAGGGCGCGCGGCTTCGGGGCGACACGCGGGTGCGCGCGGGCGTCTGCGTGATCGGCAGCGGGGCGGGCGGGGCCGTGGCCGCCGCGCGCCTGGCCGAGGCGGGGCACGACGTGGTGCTGCTGGAGGAAGGTGCGTTCTGGCGGGCCGAGCAGTTTTCGGAACGCGAGTCGGACATGATGCCGCGCCTGTACGCGGAGGGCGGAACGCGCGCGACCGACGACCTGTCGATCCCCCTCCTGCAGGGCCGGGCCGTCGGCGGGGGCACGACGGTCAACTGGCTGGCGATGCTGCGCACCCCCGACTGGGTACTGGACGAGTGGGCGTCCGACCACGGCGCCATGGGGATGCGCCCGGCGGACATGGCGGCCGTGTTCGACCGCGTAGAGGAAGAGACGTTCGCGCGGCGCGTGCCGGACGACGCGCACAATCCGCCCAATCGCGCACTGCTGGATGGCGCCCGCGCGCTGGGGTGGAGCGCGGGCGCGGTCCGCGTGAACGCCCACGGGTGCGTGCGCTCGGGCTCGTGCGGGCTGGGGTGCCGGTACGGCGCGCGGCGCGGGGCGGCGGACGTGTACGTGCCCGCCGCGCTCGCCGCGGGCGCGCGCCTGTTCACCGACGTGCGCGTGGAGCGGATGGAGCTGGCGGAGCGCGGGGGCGGGTCGCCGCTCAAGCGGGTGCATGCGACGGTGCTGGACCGCGAAACCGGTGCGCCGCGCGGCTTACTCGTCGTCGAGGCTCCGATCGTCGTGGTCGCGGCGGGCGCGGTGGGCACCCCGGTGCTGCTGCAGAAGTCGGGGATGGGAGGCGGGGGCGTCGGCGCGTTCCTCCGCCTGCATCCCACGACGGCGGTCATCGGCCGGTACGCGCGGGAGATGTACGGGGGCGCGGGGCTCCCGCTCTCCGCCATCTGCGACGAGTTCCTGCGCGGGAGTGACGGATACGGGTTCTGGATCGAGACGCCGCCGATGTACGCCGGGCTGTCCGCCGCGTCCATGCCGGGGTTCGGCGCGCCTCACCGCGCGCTGATGGAGGCGGCGCCCAACCTGGCGTCGATGATCGTGCTGGTGCGCGACGGGGCGGAGCGCGGGCGGTCCAGCGGCGGGGTGAGGGTGGATCGCGCGGGCCGCGTCCGCATCCGCTACCGGATGTCATCGGCGGACCGCGACCGGCTGCTGCGGGGAATGGAGGCCGCGGCTCGCATCCAGTTCGCCGCCGGGGCGGAGGAGGTTTCGACCCTTCACGCCACCGCCTGCCGGATGCGCTCGCCCGCGGAGCTGCGAATGCTCGCTCGTCGTCCGGCGGGGCCCAACCAGCTGGGGGTGATGTCGGCGCACGTGAACGGCACCTGCCGCATCGGCAACGACCCGCGCACCAGCGGCTGCACGCCCGACGGCGAGCGCCACGGCGTCCCAGGCGTCTACGTGGCGGACGGCTCGCTGCTGCCCACCGCGCCCGGCGTGAACCCGCAGGAAACCATCATGGCCGTCGCCACGGTGATCGCCGAGCGCATCGCGACCCGCCACCCGGCGGGCAGCGCGGGCAGCGCGGGCAGCGCGGGCGCCCTCGCCGGGGCTGCCCGAACCTGATCTACTCGGCCTGCCTCTTGCACCCCGCCTCGCATTTGAGCGCGGCGTGCGCGCCGCAATACGAGCCGTCAGACAACACCGCCGGAGGCCGGAGTGGATCCCAATCAGAACCCCAACTGCGTCTTCTGCCGCATCATCGGCGGGGACGAGATGGTGAGCGTCATCCACGAGGACGAAGAGATCATTGCGTTTCTCGACATCCAGCCGCTGCACCGCGGGCACGTGCTGGTGGTCCCCAAGGAGCACTACAAGAACCTGTTCTACGTTCCCGAAGAGCTGGCGACGCGCACCTTCGCCGTGGCCAAGCGCATTCTTCCGGGGCTGCGCAAGGCGACGGGCTGCCGCGCGGTGAACATCTTCTCGCCGAACGGCGCGGACGGCGGACAGGACGTGTTCCACTTTCACGTGCACCTGATCCCGGTTCCCAAGGACGCGCCGTTCCCGCTTCAGCTGCCCGACCCGAACGCGGAGGTGCCCACCCGGTCGCAGCTGGACGTGATGGCGACGCACATCACGCGCTGCGTTCACGACGAAGACGCCGATGCGTACGCGGCCAGCGCGCAGGAGCAGCCCGAGCCCGAGCCGGCGACGGCCTGATCGGTAGATGGATGGAAGACTGCCCCGCGCGATGGTTCGCGCGGGGCAGTTTGCGTCGTGGGTGCGGATGGACGCGAGGCGTCCGCTGCGAACATCTGTGACACCGGGGCATCCGCAGTTATGAGGCGCTTCGGTGAGTGTGTGGCGGATTCCTCAGTCGCTGCGGTCGATGGTGAGTGGGCCGGGTTGGTCGTGGCCGCTTCTTCGGAATGACAACCGAGGCCCGTCGCGCACTTTCGCACTTTCGCACTTTCGCACTTTCGCACTCACGCACTCACGCACTTCTTGCCGTCCCCGCCCCTACACCGTAAGCTCCCCCGCCCTGAAATCCCGCGCCCGAGCCGCCGCAAATGAAGCGCTTCGCAGCATACGACCCGCCCGAGTACCAGAACTGGACCGCCGCGCCCGAGCAGCTTCGCGCGTACCGCGAGCGCATCGGCGCCAGCGGCGAGCGGGCGGAGGTCATCCGCGCGCTCTCGCAGGAGCAACTGCTGGCCATTTACGCCGGGCTGCTCCGCAACCGCCTTCACGACGTCGCGCTCAAGCGCTGGGTGAAGAACGGGGTGATCAGCAAGGCGTGGCTGGGCGTGGGCGAAGAGGCCGCGACCATCGGGCCGGTGCACGCGCTGCGGCGGTCCGGGCCGGGGCACGACGTGGTGGCGCCCATGATCCGCAACTCGGGCGCGTGCCACGAGATGGGCATGCCCGTGGCCGACATCTTCCGCAGCTACCTGGGCACCGCGGACGGCCCGTCCATGGGCCGCGACCTGCACGTGGGCGACCTGGGCACCGGCGTGCTGCCCCCCATCAGCCACGTGGGCGACGTGGTGCCGGTGATCGCGGGGATCGCGCTCACCTTCAAGCAGCGGGGCGAAGACCGCGTGGGCCTCACCTGGGTGGGCGACGGCTCCACCAAGACGGGGGCGTTCCACGAAGGAGTGAACTTCGCGGGCGTGCACCGGCTGCCGGTAATCTTCATCATCCAGAACAACCAGGTGGCGCTGGGCACGCGGCTTACCCAGCACGCCGCGGGCTCGTTCGAGGATTGGCCGGCCATGTACGGCCTGGCGGGCGGCCTGTTCGACGGCAACCACGTGCTCGACGCGTACGCCGCCACGCGCCTCGCCGCCGACCGCGCGCGGGCCGGTGAAGGCCCGTCGCTGCTCGTGGCGGAGACCTTCCGCATGGGCGGCCACGCCACACACGACGAGCGCGAGGCGCGGAGCATGTTCGACGCGGAGCTGTTCGCGTCGTGGGGCCGCCGAGATCCCGTGGGCTTGTACGAGGCGTGGCTGGAGGAGGAGGGCATCGCGCGTGGCACGCTGGACGACATCGAGGCGCGCGTCACCGCCGAAATCGACGCCGCGGCCGAGGACGCGCTCCGCAGCCGCGAAACCGCCATGCCCTCACCCGAATCCGCGGTCGTCGGCGTCTACGGCTGACGCTCTGACGGACATCGGCCGAACACGAAAGCGGCGGCACTCCCCTGGGAGTGCCGCCGCTTCATTCTGGTGACGGTCCGCGTCAGGTCGGCAGGGCGGGGCCGCCGTACAGGCCCTCGATCACCTCGCGATACACCTGCTCCACCACCTTGCGCTTGATCTTGAGCGTAGGCGTGAGCATCCCCGACTCGATCGTGAACTCGTCCGCGATCACCGCCACCTTCTTGGGCCGCTCGTGCTGGGCGAAGTCGCGAAGCGCACTCAGGACCTCGGCCTCCAGCAGCTTCCTGACCCTGGGATCGGCGGCCAGGGCGGCGGAATCGCTCGACGGCAGGCCGTTGACGGCGGCCCAGGGGCGCAGATTTTCCCACTCCGGTACCACCAGCATCACCGGGTAGGCGCGCCGGTCGCCCAGGACCACGGCCTGCGAGATGTACTGCGACATCACCGCCAGGTTCTCCATGGGCGCGGGCGCCACGTTCTTGCCCCCGGCCGTGACGATCAGGTTCTTCAAGCGGTCGGTGATGCGCAGGTATCCATCGGCCGTCAGCTCGCCGATGTCGCCGGTGTGGAACCAGCCCTCGGCGTCGAT
>NZ_DATBNB010000049.1 GCF_036554565.1 Longimicrobium sp.
TTCGCCACGGGCGACCGCTACATGTCGGGCCGGCACGCCCGCTTCCGCAGCCAGGGCGGGCGGGTGACCGTGAGCGACCTGGATTCCAAGAACCGCACCTACGTCAACGAGCAGCCGATTCCCCCGCACGAGGAGCGCCCGCTGAACCCGGGCGACACCGTGCGGATGGGGAACACCGTGCTGCGCCTGACCCACGCCGGCTGAACCCACCGTGCTGGAAACCGCTCTCAACTGGGTGCTGCGCGCCGCCCTGCTGGCCTTTGGAGCCGGCGCGCTGATCGCGCTGCTCCGCTGGATGAGCCAGGCCATCCGCGAACGGCGCGAGCGCTGGGCCATCCGCCTGGCCATCGGCATGCTGATGTTCGCCGCGATCTATGCCTTCGGGCACGCGCGCATGCTCATGCAGGCCGAGGAGCTGGAGGAGGGCCGCCTGGCCTGGCGCCGCTTCGGCGACCCGCGCGAAAGCGAGCGCAACCGCGGCGAGGTGCGCGGGTGGATCATGGACTGCACCAACGAGCCCGCCAACGCGCTCGCCCGCTACGGCGTGCGCGACGGCGAGGTGCAGCGCGTGTATCCGCTGGGCGAGGGCGGCGCCAACCTGATCGGCGGGGGGACTGGCGACGACGACCGCAACTACACCGTGGAGCGGGTGTTCGCCCGCCACCTGCGCAAGCCGCTGAGCTTCGCCGAGCAAGGGCAGCTCCACCCCGTGGGCACGGACCTTCAGCTCACCATCTGCAGCGCCCCCATGCGCCGCGCCTGGTCGCTGCTGCAGCAGACGGGGCTCAACGGCGCCATCATCGTGCAGGACGTCAACACCGGCGCGCTGGTGGCCTACGCCGCGACGGGCAAGGCCGACGAGCCGCCCTTCGGCATCAAGCGGTATGCGCCCCCGGGCTCCGTCTTCAAGCTGGCCCTGGCCGCGCTCTGGTGGGAAAACAACCTGCCGGAGATGGAGATGGGGTGCCCGCCGGAGATCCAGGTGGGGCGCGCACGCATCCGCAACTTCGAAAGCTCGTCGTATCCCTCGCTGCAAGTGCCGCGTGAGATGCTGCGCTACTCGTGCAACACGGCCGCCGTGCAGATGGCCAACTACGCGCGCCAGCGGCTGGGCGCCGAGGCCTTTCACGACGCCTACAAGCGCTTCGGATTCCTCACCTACTCCGAGGGCCCGCCCTCCGCGGCCGAAAAGGGCTTCTGGAACACGGAGAACGAGGCCTGGGCCGAGCGCATGACGCCGCCGCCCTCGCGCGTTCGCCTGCTGCAGCGCTTCAACCAGCACGAGTGGGGGCAGATCGCCATCGGGCAGGGGCCCGTGGACGTGACGCCGCTTTCCGTTTCCCGCTTCATCCAGTCGATCGGCAACGGCGGGGTGATGCTGCCGCCGACGATCGAGGCCGACCGGCTGAACAACCTCCCCGAAGGCACGCGGGTGATGAAGCAGACCACCTCGCAGAAGCTGATGCAGGCCATGCTCCTGGTGGTGGACTCCGGCACCGCCGCATCCGCGCAGCCGCGGCTGGCGGGAACGGGATGGGACATGGGCGGCAAGACGGGCTCGGCCGACGTGGCCGGCCGCGCGCGCGCCGACGGCTGGTTCGCCGGGCTGATGTTCGATCCCGAGCGGCGCCCCCGCTACACCGTGGTCGTCTACCTGCAGAGCGGCGCGCCGGGCGGGCGCATCCCCGCCGCCATCGGTGCCGAGATGACGCGCTTCATGGCCAGCCAGGCGCGCGCCCAGGACCGGGGCGAAGACCAGGCCGCCGCGCGGAAGGAGGACTGATGGCGCTTCGCGACCTGTTCAAGCGGCGCGGGGGCACCGGCGGCGGCGGCCCTGAAGGCGTCACCATCGCGCTGAAGGCGCACAACCGGCCCGCGGAGCAGCGCAGCGGCCGGGTGATGCCGGGGCCGCTGTGGTGGGGGCTGCTGCTGGCCTCGCTCTTCTACATCGCCGCGCACTTCTCCATCGTGGCGGCGGTGTGGCCCATCCACGGCACGTCCACGGGATCGGGGGGCACGCTCATCCGCGACGGCATCGCCCTGGGCGCGTGGATCGCCGTGCTGGTGGCGCTCCGCAGCCTGGGGTACCGTGGCAGCTGGGCCATCGTGGTGTTCCCCATCCTGATCTTCTGCCTGACGCGGCCCACGCAGTTCCAGCTGTTCAGCGACCCGTCGTACCAGGCGGCCGGCAAGGTGCGCGGCGCCGCCAACGACGCCAAGGCCACCCGCGCGCGGCTTTCGACCATCGAGCGCACCTACGACGACGAGCGCAAGCAGATCGTCTACCAGGGCCCGCCGCCCCCGCTCCCCGACCCGTTCGCGAAGGCGGTGGAGCAGGAGGCGCGCGGGCGCGGCTTCATCTCGCGGAGCGCAGCGCACTTCACGGTGTTCATCGCCCCGTTTGCGCTGCTGGTGGGCTTTCTCCTGTCGCGCGAGCCGCGGGTGATGCGGTGGGTGCGCGATCGAAGGCTGATCCCGTTCATCCCCACGCTGGGCGTGTTCTTCGTCCTCACCATCGGATTCACGCAGCTGGGCAAGGTGGGGGGGATGACGCCGTGGGAACTGTTCCTCCCGGTGTTCATCGTCATCTGGGCGGCCACGCTGGCCGAGGACGCGTACAACCTGGCCCGGCCGGGCCAGGTGGTGGACCCGCGGCGCCTGGCGAACCTGTTCCTGTACGGCGCCATGCCGGTGATCCCCTTCCTGATCATCCGCGAGCTGGGCCTTTCCATCGTGCTGGCGGGGTCCATGGCCGCCATGCTGCTGGTGGGCACGCGGCGCGGATGGTGGGCGGGGCTGATGCTGGCCGTGTGGGCGGTGCTGGTGTTCGCCGCCTTCCGCGTGGACGAGCGCTCGGCCACCCGCCTGGAGCTGGCGTACGACCCGTACAAGGACGCGTCGGCGATGGGCGAGGAGGAGGCGGAAAAGTGGGCGGCCAAGCTTCACCAGATGAAGCTGTTCGACGCCAACGTCACCACCGGCGGGCTGCTGGGCGAGGGGCCCGGCCGCGGCCATGCGGAAACGGCGCCCAACGCGGCCGACGACGGCTACATCACCGCCATCGCCACGCACTGGGGATGGGCGGGCGCGGTGTCCATCGTGCTGGTGTACACGCTGTTCATCGTGCAGTTGCTGAGCGCCGCCGCGCGCGAGACGGGCGCCTTCGAGCGAACGCTGCTCACGGGCGTGGCCATGCTCATCGGCATCCCCTTCTGGCTGGCGACGCTGGGGGGCATCCGCCTGATCCCGCTGACCGGCGTGGCCACCGCCTTCGCCGCGCACGGGGGCGCCAAGCTGCTGGCCTCGGCGCTGGCGGTGGGGCTGGCGGCGGGGGTCAGCCACCGCAGGGCACGGGAAGAGATGTTCGACGAGGCACTCGCCGCGCCCGGCACTGCCGAGCCGCGCGCCAAGGGGATCCGCATCCGATGAGCGACGACACGCAGCCCACGCCCGCCGCGCCCCGCCCGTCCGGCCCGGCGCTCCCCGAAACCCGCGCGCTGGGGATGGTGCCCCTGCACGGGATGCTCTTCGACATTGCGGGGGCCAGCGCGCAGGGCCCGCGGGCGGAGAACCAGGACGCGTTCAGCGTCGACACCTTCACCCAGCGGATGTTCGTCGCCGTGGCGGACGGCATGGGCGGCGAGCGCGCCGGCCGCGTGGCCGCCGACACCGCGTTGACGGCGCTGATGCAGGGCGGCGACATCCGCAGCCTGGACGCGGCCCGCTACGCCCTTCGCCACGCGGACGAGACGGTGGCCCGCCTGGCCCAGCAGTCCCCCGGCGACCGCGGGGGGATGGGGTGCGCGCTGGCGCTGCTGGCCCTGGCCACGGACCGCGCGGGGAACCCCGGCTGGGTGGGGGCCCACGTGGGCGACGTGCGCATCATCAGCCGGGGGCCGGACGGCACCGTGCGGCTGGAGACGCGCGACCACACCCCGGCCTACGCGCGCTGGGAGGCGGGGGAGATCGCGCTGGACGAGGTGCCCGACAGCCCCGGCAGCAACCGCCTGCAGCGCGCCGTGGGCCGCGGGGGCGAGGCCGACGCGGTGTGGATCCCGGTGCGCCCCAACTGGACGTACCTGCTGATCAGCGACGGGGTGACCAAGGCCATGCGGCTCGACGAGCTGGGCGAGGCCATGGCCCTTCCGTCGGCGGAGCAGATCTGCGCGGCCATCACCCGCAAGGTCGAGGAGCGCGGGCCCGACGACAACTACACGGCGGTCGCGGTGCGCGTGCTGGGCGACGGGGGCGGCGCCACCATCCCTTCGCCCCCGCCGCGCGGAGGCGCGCAGATCGCCGCCGCGGTGTCGGAGTCCCCGCGCCGCGAGCACGCCAACCTGGTGCACGAGAGGAACGACGACGTGAACGGCAGACGCGGGTCCATCCTTCCGACGCTGCTGTCGCTGCTGGCGCTGGCGGTGGGCGGGTTCGCCCTGTGGACGGCCATGCAGGCCGGCCGCGGCCCCGATCCCGCCGTCGCGGCGCAGATCGACAGCCTGCGCGCCGAGGTGCGCGGGCTCAGCAGCCGCGTGGCCACGCCGCGCGACAGCCTTTCGCTGATCGGCGGCACCGACACGGCGGCGCCCGCCGCCGGGGCCGCCCCGGTGCCATCCGCCCCCGCCGGGCAGGCGCCGGCCAACCCAACCGCACGCCCATGACCGACTTTACCCCCGCGTCGCGCCCGCACGAGAACATCGACGGGGAGCCGCTGCTCGATTCGTTCCTGCGCGAAGCCATCCCCGAGATCAAGCTGGCGCTGGGCGACCTGATCGACCGCGACAACTCGCGGGCGATCCCCGACAAGTACGTGAAGATGCTGCCGCTGACGACGCTGGTCGTCACCCTGCGTCCCGACGCCGCCCAGGCCATCGCCGACATGGCGGCGGACCTGGAAGAGGACCTGACGGACTCGGTGATGCGGCACGGCTCGCTGTACGACCGCGACTACAAGGTGCGCCTCAAGGAGGCCGGCTCGCGCGGCGCGCCGCTCTTCCGCGTGTCGACGCAGCCGGCCGGGCAGCCGGACCCGGCGCCCATCGTCCCCGCGCCGCCGCCGCCCGCTCCCCCTCCGCCGCCCCGCGCGCCGGACCCGGAGCCCACGATGGCCGCGCCCCGGCACGATCACGCGCCCCCCTCGCCCCTGCCGTCGGTTCCGGCGTGGGTGGCCCCCGGCCCGCCGCCTACGGTGGACCCCGACGCCACGAGGGTGGAGGGCATCCCCTCCGCCCCCGCGCCGGCGCCGAAGCCGCGCTCCAACTTCCCCGCGGGGCGCTACGAGCTGCGCGTGGAGGACGAGGACGGCACCGAGCGCGAGCGCCTGCCCATCCAGGGGGAGACGGTCAGCGTGGGCCGGCACACGGACGACCCGGCGCTGCGCAGCGACATCCAGCTCACGGGCGCGCCCAACGTCAGCCGCCGGCAGCTGGCGCTGGTGTGGGAGGAGCGCGACGGAAAGCCGGGGTTCCTGGTGTATAACCTGGGGCTGAACGGCATCCACGTGGGCGACCGCGAGGTGTCGGGCGCCAACACGGGGAAGGGTGAGATGAAGCTCGATGGGCTGGATGGCCACAGCATCTGGCTGGCCCCGGGCGACGCCCTGCGCATCGGCGGCCACGGCCCGGTGGTGCGGATCCTGGAGAAGGGCGCCGATGCCGACGCCGAGGTGCCGGAGATCGCCGACGACCCGGACAAGACGCAGTTCGGGTGAACGGCAGTGCGAGAGTGCGAGAGTGCGAAAGTGCGTGAGTGCGTGCGTGAGTGCGTGAGTAAACTTCGATAGGGATCGGCTGCGTTCGGCGTCAGGGCGGAGGCCCCCCTCTCCCGACCTCTCCCCCGCAAACTGCGCGGGAGAGAGGTGCCAGTGCGGCGCGTCTGGCGCGGCGCGATCACGAAACAACTGGCGGGCCCTCCCGTACTACCACTTTCGCACTTTCGCACTCACGCACTAACGCACTTACGCACTTCCTCTTACCTTTGGAGGATGTGCGGGGTGAGGGGACGGGGTTGGGATCACCCCATCGCCTGAGAGGGCACCGATGTCGGGCTTGGCGCAGTTTCTTGTAGGCCACGTCCTGAACGAGCGATACCGGCTGGATTCGGTGCTCGGGCAGGGCGGGTTCGGCGTGGTGTTCCGCGCCGCGGACCTTCAGCGCGACCGCGAGGTGGCGGTGAAGGTGATGGATCCGCCGCGCGGAATGGGCCCCGCCGAAACGGAGCGGATGCGCCAGCGCTTTCAGCGCGAGGCGGCCGTCGCCGCGCGCCTGCCCATGCACCCCAACCTGGTGCCCGTGCTGGACGTGGGCTCGGACGCGCGCGTCGACTTCCTCGTCATGCAGCTGCTGCGGGGCGAAAGCCTGCGCGAGCGGCTGGCCCGCGAGGAGCCCCTGGGGCTGCGCACGGCGCTCCACATCCTCCGCGAAACGGCGCGGGGCGTGGCCGCCGGGCACGAGATCGGCCTGGTGCACCGCGACCTGAAGCCCGCCAACATCTTTTTGGAGGGCGACGGTCCGGAGCCGTCCGTCCGCGTGCTGGACTTCGGCATCGCCAAGGTGCTGAACGATGCGGAAGACGAGGAGACGCGCACGCACCTGACCATGCCCGGCGAGTGGTTCGGCAGCGAGTTCTACTGCGCGCCCGAGCACCTTCGCCGCGAGCCCGTCACCCGCACGGCCGACGTCTTCAGCCTGGGCGTGGTGGCGTTCGAGGTGCTCACGCGCACGCGCCTGTTCACGCGCGAAGACCAGAACCGCCGTCGCGCGGGGCTGCCCGTGCCCATTCCGTCTCTCGTTGCCCGCAACCCGCAGGTGCCGCGCGACGTGGAATGGATCGTCCGCCGCGCGCTGCTGGACGACGCGAGCCAGCGCTTCGCGAACGCGGGCGAGATGGCCACCGAGCTGCACCGGGCCATCTCCAGCCTCCGCCGGGCCGCAGACCAGCCCGTGGAGGCCGCCGAGACCGTGGCCGTCCCCGCGCAGGAGCGGCGCGCCGTGTCGGTGGAGCCGGACGAGGCCACGGTTGCCGTCGCCGCTCCGGCGCAGGCGGGGTTCTTCTCGTTTGCCCGCCGCAAGGTGGACCTGGCGGACGATCCGCTCTCCGCCGAGATGGAAAAGGTGCGCTGGCGGCGGATGAAGACGCTGGCCGCGCGCGCCGCGGTGGTGGCCGTCCTGGCGAGCGGAGGCGTGATGGGCGGCATCGCGCTCGCGGCCAACCGCGCGTACGAGGGCGCGCCCGCCGCGCCGGCCCGCG
>NZ_DATBNB010000050.1 GCF_036554565.1 Longimicrobium sp.
TTCAGCGTGAGCTTGTGCTGCTTCATGACAAATTGCTCCTTTCATTCAGGTCTTGTCAGGCTATGTGGAGGGCGCCCCAGAGTCTATTCTGAAGCACGCTACACTCCACGAATAGCAAAATTGTAAGAACGATCGCTTCAAACAAGAACATCAATGTTCGTGGCGGCCTGCGGCTCAACGCCGCCGATGCCTTGTTTGATGTACATCTCTCCCGATTCGCCGCTGGAACAAACACCAGACGTCAGCCTGCTCCCGCAGACGACGCGGCCGCGAACCTGTGCTGCACATCCAGAATTCGCTCAGCGCCGTCCCCGTTCAGAGGGTCGTAAGACAGGACCCACCAGCGCTTGGACGATGTCCTCCACGGTGTCGAAGAACAGGGCCGGTGATTGGGCGCGCAGGCTCGGCGGGCTGGTGTATCCCCACGCTACCGCGCCGAAGTCGATGCCTGCCGCCCGCGCCGCCTCCGCGTCCCGGATCTCGTCGCCGATGCTGATGGCCAGCGCCGCGGGGATGCCGCTGCGCCGGAGCACCCGCCGGAATCGCGCCCGCTTGCCGAACATCGACGCGCCGCACTCCACGTGCGCCATCAGCCCGGCAGTTTCGGGACCCAGCACGCGCCGCACATTCTCGTATGAGTTGGAGGTGACCACGGCCAGTTCCACGCCCGCATCCGCCAGCGCGTGGAGCATCTCCGCAACTCCTGGGAACAGACGCAGGGTGTGGATGTCCTTCGCCATCCACGCACGCATGTCGCGCGCGACCAGCGGCAGCCGCCAGGCGGGAAGCCGCAGGTGAGCCATCATCTGCCGCGCGCTGTTTCCGCGCAACGCCTCCACCTCGTGCGCCTCGATGCGCTTGAACCGGTGCCGGTCCGCGAGGTCGTTGAAGCGCTGGAGGAACCAGGGAAACGAATCGGCCAGCGTGCCGTCGAAGTCGAAGATGGCGAGCCTGTAAGCCGTCACGCGTCGAAATTTCTTCGGGAGAACCGCATAGAGATGCGGCGGACACGAAGCAGCGGGGCGGTGCAGTTGAACGACAAAGGTAAGAACGTTTTACGATTATCGTAAATGCGCAGATCGCCGGTCTCGCCGCTAGCCGCGGGCCGAGTCGGGCGGGGGGAGCGGGCGGGCGACGCCGTCGTGAACGATGACGGCCTCGCCCTGCATGGCACGCCGGATGGCCTCTTCGCCCTCGCGCGCCTCGACGCTGCGCAACGGCAGCGTGACGGTGAAGACGGACCCCTGGCCGGGCTCGGACTCCACCCGGATGGCGCCGCCCAGCAGCCCCAGCAGCTTGCGCACGATGGAAAGCCCCAGTCCCGTGCCGCCGTACTCGCGCGTGGACGACTGGTCCACCTGCCGGAAGTCGTCGAAGATGCTGGCCAGCTCGTCCGGCGGAATTCCGATCCCCGTGTCTGCCACCTGCACCTCTACCCCGCCCTCCAGCTGGCGGGTGCGCACCGACACCGTTCCCTCGTGGGTGAACTTGATGGCGTTGGAGAGCAGGTTCAGCACCACCTGCTTCACGCGGAACCGGTCGGTGACCAGCACGGGGAGCGCTTCGGGAACGTCCACGCGCAGCTGCAGCCCCTTCCGGCGAGCGAGCGGCTCCACGCCGTCGGTCAGCTCGCCGATCAGTGAGGCGATGTCCAGCGGCTCCAGGTGCAGCGGCATGCGCCCGGCCTCGATCTTGGCCAGGTCCAAAATGTCGTCCACAAGCTCCAGCAGGTGCTCGCTGGACGAGTGGATGCGCACCAGTGCCTGGTCCTGGCGCGGCGTGAGGTCGCCGTAGATGCGCTCGCGCAGAAGCGAGGTGTAGCCCAGCAGCGCGTTGATGGGGGTGCGCAGCTCGTGGCTCATGCTCGCCAGGAACTCGCTCTTGTGGCGGTATGCGCGCTCCAGCTCCTGGCGCTGCCACGCGAGCTCCCGGTTCTGGTCCTTGAGCTCGGCGGTGGCTTCGCGAATGGAGTGCTCCAGCCCCGCGTTCACCCGCGCCAGCTCCGCCGCCAAGCGCGCGTTCTCCACCTCGTGCGTCAGGTCGTGAAGGATGGACACCACCGCCGCCGTAGCCCCGTCGCCGTCGCGGATGCGCCCGGAGATCAGCTCGGCGGGCAGATCCTGCCGCGACGAGGGCTCGCGCAGGTCCACCCGCGTGACCGCCGCTGCCTCTTCGCCCAGCGCGAACTCCTCGACCGCGGCGAAGAAACGGTCCGCGTTGGCGGCGGCCGCGGCGTCGGGCGCGCCGCCCGGGATGGCGTCGGGGCGAAAGATCCGCTGCGCCTCGCGGTTCATCATCACCACGGCCCCGCGGTGGTCGGTGACCACGACGGGCGCGCCCACGTGCGCCAGGATCAGGTTCAGCTGGTCGCGCTCGCCGCGGGCGCGCACCTCGGCCTGCTGCGCGCGGCGCACCTGGTGGCCGAGCTGGTTGGAAGTCTTTCGCAGCTCGGTGACGTCGCGCAGCAGCGAGACGGTAGCGTCGCGGGGCACGGCGGCGCCGGCCGGCAGCGGCGCCGGGACGGCCTCGAACAGCAGCTCGTTGCCCGTGTCGGGGTCCACCAGCGTCAGCTCGCGCGCCTCCACCATCGGCGGGCGGGGGCGCGCCAGGAACGAGGTGAACAGGAAGTTGTTCACCTCCACCATCCGCCGCCGCTCGTCGGGATCGCCTGGCGAGGCGTGAAAGAGAGAGCGGGCGCGCCGGTTCTCCAGCAGGATGCGGTAGCCGCCGTCGGTCACCAGCACGGGATCGGCCAGGGCGTCGCAGATGGCGGAGAACAGGCCGCTGCGGCGCTCGGCCTCGTCGGCGCGGGCGCGAAGCTCCTCGTTCTCGCGGCGCAGGCGCGCCAGGTCGTCGGACAGGGGCTGCCTGGGCAAGGGAAAGGTCAGCGGAGCGCGGAGACCAGCGCCAGCGCGGCGATGGCGACGGCCACGGCCGACTTCGCGGCGACGGCCACCAGGCGGCCCAGGAACGCGCCCCAGCCCACGCGCACCGCGGAGCCCAGCTCGGGATTGCGCCAGTCCTTGGTCAGCGTCAGCTCGAAGATGGCCGCGCCCGCGAAGGCGCCGACGAACGCGCCGATCACGCTGCCGATGACGGGAACGGGAACGCCCGCGATGGCCCCCACGACGCCGCCGATGATGGCGCCCCACCCGGCGCGCCGGCTGCCGCCGTACTTGCGCGCGTAGCGGCCGCCCAGCGAAAACTCCACCATCTCGCCGATGGCCGCGAGCACGGCGGCGAAGAGGATCGTGGGCCAGCCGATGGTAGCGAAGCCGGTGGTCCAGCCGTACACGCCCAGCGCGGCCACCTGCAGCCAGGTGCCGGGAAGCCCGAAGGGAACCAGGACGAGGCCGGCGAGCTGCGCGGCCGCGAGAAGGGCGTACGGCATGGGATCAGAAGTAGGATTGTGACACGCCCGCGGGCGGTGCCGAACCAGCCGCCGCGGCGCTGGTGGCCGGCCGTCCGCCGGAGAGCATGTTCAGCTTCAGCTCGAAGTCGCTCGGGTTGGTGGCCGCCGCCTTGGCGACCGCGTAATCCACCTGGTCGCTGGCCACCAGGTCCATCAGGCACTGGTCGAAGGTCTGCATTCCGTACGTCGCCCGCCCCTCGGCGATGTGGTCGGGAATCTCGGCCGTGCGCTCCGGGTCTACGATGCAGTCACGGATCGTGCCGGTGACCACCATCACCTCCGACGCCAGCACCCGGCCCTTGCCGTCCTTCTTGGGAAGAAGCCGCTGCGAGATCACCGCCTGAAGCTGCTCGGCCAGGCGCAGCCTCACCATCTTCTGCTCCTCGGGCGGGAACGTCGCCATCAGCCGGCTGATGGTGGACGCCGCGTCGCGCGTGTGCACCGTGCTGATCACCAAGTGCCCCGTCTCCGCCGACTTCAGCGCGATGTCGATGGATTCCGTATCGCGCATCTCGCCGATCAGGATCACGTCCGGGTCCTGCCGCAGCGCCGCGCGAAGGCCCACGCGAAAGCTGTCGGTGTCGATGCCCACCTCGCGCTGCGTGATGGAGCAGTTCACGTCACGGTGAAGGAACTCGATGGGGTTCTCGAGCGTGACGATGTGGCGGCGCATGTTCTGGTTCATGAACCCCAGCATGGCCGCCTGCGTGCTGCTCTTTCCCGATCCCGTCACGCCCGTCACCAGCACCATCCCCCGCTCCAGCGCCGAGATGTCCTGCACGACGGAGGGCAGGCCCAATTGCTCGATGGTGGGGATCTCGAACGGGATCACCCGCATGACGATCATGAAGCTGCCGCGCTGACGCAGGATGTTCACGCGGAAGCGTCCCACCCCCGGCAGTCCCCACGAACAGTCGTAGTCCTGCAGTTCGTCCAGCTGCTCGCGGTCGCGCTCGTGGGGGATGAGCTTCACCGCGATGGCGCGCGTCTGCTCCGGTGTCAGCCGCTGCTTGGTCAACGGGATGAGCTGCCCGTTGATGCGGGCACGGAACACGTCTCCCGCCTTGATGTGAAGATCGCTCGCCCCGCGCTGCACGGCGGCGCTGATGATGTTTTCCACGCTAATATCCCGCCCGCTTGTCGACGGTGTTGCGAAGCGTCTCGCCCCGCTGGTACCGCCGCAGGTTTTCGACGATGAGGTCCATCTGCCGCCGCCAGAACCGGGGCGACGCACCCGAAACATGGGGTGTTACCAGCACGTTGGGAAGGTGCCACAGCGGCGACGATTCGGGCAGCGGCTCGCGGGCGAACACGTCCAGCCCGGCCCCTCGCAACCATCCGCCGCGCAGCGCATCCACCAGCGCCTCTTCGTCCAGCACCCCG
>NZ_DATBNB010000051.1 GCF_036554565.1 Longimicrobium sp.
GGGCCGGCCAAGGCCGCCAAGA
This sequence comes from Longimicrobium sp., assembly GCF_036554565.1. NCBI lineage: Bacteria > Pseudomonadati > Gemmatimonadota > Longimicrobiia > Longimicrobiales > Longimicrobiaceae > Longimicrobium > Longimicrobium sp. The sequence continues at coordinate 23 of NZ_DATBNB010000051.1, forward strand.
TCCTTGCCGCCCTGGACCTGGGCCGCCGCGCCGCCCGGGAGTCGCTTCCCGTGCGGGTGCAGGTGGCCTCGGCGCGCGACGTGTACGAGCGCATGCGCCTGGCCATGCGCGACCTTCCACAGGAAGAGTTCCACGTGCTGCTGCTGAATCGCCAGAACGAGGTGCTGCGCGAGGTGGTGGTCACGCGGGGCACCCTGGACCACTCCAACATCCACGCGCGCGACGTCTTTCGCCCGGCCATGGCCGAGAGCGCGTCGTGCGTGGTGGTGGTGCACAACCATCCCGGCGGTCGGCCCACCCCCTCGCCCCAGGACAAGGAGCTCACGCGCGAGCTGTGCGTGGCCGGGCGGCTGGTGGGCATTCCCGTGCACGACCACGTGATCGTGGGCGAGCACGGCTACTACTCGTTTGCCGAGGCGGGGGTGCTGGAGCGGCTCTGACGGCGCGGCAGGGGTGACCACGGCCCGACAATCGCTTACATTTCACGGCATGTGCACCCCTGCCTTCGCACCCGTTCCGCTCCGCCGCGCCGCCCTCGGGCTGACGCGTGTGCACGCGCGCGCGCCGGAGGCGCGCGGCTGATGGCACAGCAGGCCCCCCTCCTGCAGGGCGCCGACGAGGCGCGCGAGCACGCGCGAGGCATTCTGCCGCCCGACCTGTTCGCGGCGGTGGAGCCGTACGCCGGGCGGCTGGACCTGGACCTGATCACCCGGGCGTACGAGTTCAGCGCGGTCGCGCACCAGGGGCAGAAGCGCCACTCGGGCGAGGACTACATCGTCCACTGCATCGAGGTCGCCAAGGTGCTGGCCGAGCTGCACCTGGACTCGGCCACCATCGCCGGCGGGCTGATCCACGACGTGGTCGAGGACACGCCGGCCACGCTCGAGGACGTGCGCGCGGCGTTCGGGCCCGAGGTGTCGACGGTGGTGGACGGGCTCACCAAGATCGCCAAGGTGCAGTTCCGCACCAGCACCGAGCAGCAGGTGGAGAACTTCCGCAAGCTGCTGCTGAGCATGGCGCAGGACGCCCGCGTGATCCTGATCAAGCTGGCCGACCGGCTGCACAACATGCGCACGCTAGACTGGCTGCGCGAAGACAAGCGCCTGCGCATTGCGCTGGAGACGCGCGAGATCTACGCGCCCCTGGCGCACCGGCTGGGCGTGGCGGCGCTGAAGTGGGAGCTGGAGGACCTGTGCTTCAAGTACCTGGAGCCCGAGCCCTACCGCGACCTGGCGCGCCGCGTGTCCGAAAAGCGCCGCGAGCGCGAGGAGTGGATCGAGAACCTTCGCGTGCCGCTGGAAAGCGAGCTGCGCGAGGCGGGGATCGACTGCGAGGTGACGGGGCGGCCCAAGCACCTGTGGTCCATCTACCGCAAGATGGTGCAGCGCGAAAAGGAGTACGACGAGATCTACGACCTGATGGCCGTGCGGGTGATCGTCGACACCATCGCCGACTGCTACCATGGGTTGGGCGTGATCCACAACCGCTGGACGCCGCTGACGGAGCGGTTCCACGACTACATCGCCACGCCCAAGAGCAACATGTACCAGTCGCTCCACACGACCATCTTCGGTCCGGGGGGGCGGCTGTACGAAATCCAGATCCGCACGCGCGAAATGCACCGCACCGCCGAGTACGGCATCGCGGCGCATTGGAAGTACAAGGAAGGGCCGCGCGGCGACGACGTCGACGAGACGCTGACCTGGTTCCGCCAGGTGCTGGAGTGGCAGCAGGAAACGAAGGAGCCGGAGGAATTCATGGAATTCCTTCGCATCGACCTGTTCCAGGACGAGATCTTCGTGTTCACGCCCATGGGCGACGTCAAGCAGCTGCCCAAGGGTGCCACGCCCATCGACTTCGCGTTCGCCGTGCACACCGAGGTGGGGCTTCACTGCGCCGGCGCGCGGGTGAACGGGCGCTACACGCCCATCACGCGCGAGCTCAAGAACGGCGACCAGGTGGAGATCGTCACCGACGCCAAGCAGCGGCCCTCGCGCGATTGGCTGGCTTTCGTGAAGACGGCCCGGGCGCGCAATAAGATCCGCCAGTGGATCAAGGACGAGGAGTTCGGCGACTCGGTGCGGCTGGGCCGCGAGTTCATCGAGCGCGAGATCCGCAAGGCGCGCCGGGAAAAGGTGTCGGAAGACCGCTTCGGCGAGGCGGCGCGCGTGCTGGACCTTCCCGACGCAGCCCACCTGTTCGCCGCGCTGGGGCGCGGCGACCTGGGCCCATCGAAGGTGATGGCGGCGCTGTGGCCCGAGGCGGTTGACGAGCCGCCGAAGCCGCCCTCCGCCTTCGAGCGGCTGGTATCGCGGGTGCGGGGCGAGCAGACCAACGCCCCGGTGAAGATCCAGGGGATGAGCAACCTGATGGTTCGCTACTCCCAGTGCTGCCAGCCGGTGCCCGGCGACAAGGTGGTGGGGTACGTAACGCGCGGCCGCGGGGTGAGCATCCACCGCATCGACTGCCCCAACATCCTGCAGCTGCAGGGGCACCCCGAGCGGCGAGTGGAGATCGACTGGGACGGTGGCGGGGCCGACCGCTTCTTCGTGCGGCTGGGGATGGAGGGGAGCGACCGGCGGGGCCTGTTCGCCGACATCGCCAGCGCCATCTCGGCGACCAACACCAACATCAAGAGCGCCGACATCAACGCCGACCAGCACGGCATGCGTGGCGACTTCGTGGTGGAGGTGGAGAACCTGGCGCACCTGAACCGCGTGCTGAACGCCATCAAGAAGGTGAAGGGCGTGATGCGCGTGGAGCGGCGCGAGCAGACGGACCTGGCCGAGGTGGCCGAGGTGAGCGAGGCGTAGTTTTCGTGTTTTACGGGGGTTCCTGAATGCCGTTCGATCTCGTTTCTCCCTTTTCTCCCGCGGGCGACCAGCCGCGCGCCATCGCCGAGCTCACCGAGGGGCTGAAGCGGGGAGACAAGTACCAGACGCTCCTGGGCGCCACCGGCACCGGCAAGACGCTGACGATGGCGCACGTCATCGCCCAGCACGGCAGGCCCGCGCTGGTGATGAGCCACAACAAGACGCTCGCCGCGCAGCTGTACGGGGAAATCAAGAACTTCTTTCCCCGCAACGCCGTCGAGTACTTCATCAGCTACTACGACTACTACCAGCCCGAGGCGTACGTACCGAGCACCGACACGTACATCGAAAAGGACTCGTCCATCAACGAGGACATCGAGCGGCTGCGCCTGCGCGCCACCTCGTCGCTGATGGAGCGCGACGACGTGATCATCGTCTCCTCCGTCTCGTGCATCTACGGCCTGGGCGATCCGCAGGAGTACCGGTCGCAGATGCTGGTGCTGGAGGTGGGGCAGGAGATCACGCGGAAGAAGATCCTGGAGGGGCTCGTCGCCATCCAGTACTCGCGCAACGACGCCTCGTTCGTGCGGGGCACCTTTCGCGTCCGCGGCGACACGGTAGAGGTGTATCCCGCGTACGAGGAGCAGGGCGTCCGCATCGAGCTGTGGGGCGACGAGATCGAGCGCATCTCCCGCTTCGACCCGCTCACCGGCGACACCATCGCCTCGCTGAAGCGCGCGGCCATCTACCCGGCCACGCACTTCGTGACGCAGAAGTCCACG
>NZ_DATBNB010000052.1 GCF_036554565.1 Longimicrobium sp.
CGCGAACTCGTCCCCAGATATCCGGACATGACCAGGAAGCCGGTGGTCCAGAAACTCCTCAAACGCGGGCTTCCCCTCCAGGCGCGCTCTGCTGCAGTTCGGACAAGCGACGATCCGGTCCTCGAGGAACTCGGGAGAGAACACCCGCGACTGCAGCATGGCGCAATATGCAGCGAAGCTCCGCAAGGGCGATTGGGCCACCCCGTCGCCCTCCAGAAGCTCCCGAGGAAACCCGCCTTGAGAGGCCACTGCCCCGATCAGGAGCTGTGTCGCCTTGTAGTTCAGCCACTGCACCGGCAGTGATCGCTCCCGCAATTCCTGCTGCCGCCGGATTGTCTCGTACCCCATCGTGTTCGAATCGGAGTTAGATAGATAACGCCCGAACTCGCGTTCCTGGGCCTTATCGAGCACCTGAACGAAGCCGGGCCCGGCTTCAGTCGCGACGAGTTCCCGGCCCTGCACGCTGCACCGGACGATCCTGGGCAGAGGTGTCCCACCGTGATTCATGTAGGCTAAGCAGGCTAGTTCCGCCAGCGTCCACCACGACGTGCGATAATCGTCCGTCTCGAAGATCCAGAACTCTTCCGCGGCCCGGATCTTCCCGTCGATGAAGGCAAGGATCTGCCAGCGACGGTGCTCGGTCATGAATTCACCGGAAAGCGCGCCCGGTGGATAGTAGAGCACCGGGAAATCCGGATCGTGGTGGTCCGCTTTCACTTGCTCGACCACGTCTTCCACGTAGAAGCCCGCCACGCCGACAGGGTGCCTGTGGTTACGGGAGTGCCGGCTCAGGTAGCTGACAAACGCGCGCCCCGACCAAGTCTGTCGCGCCTTCTTTTGTTCCAGCGCTTCTTCGATCCTCCGGTTCGCCCACGCAGTCACCAGCCCCATGCTCTGGCCGAGTTCGCCCTCGCGGATGACGACCTTCTCCCCAGCGGGCCGGGGCAGCCGATTCGCCAGGAGGCGGAGTTGCCGGAGCACCCAATCCACGAGGACATTGTTCTCCAAGCGGGTGTGAACTCCGCTCGGCGCAGCCGAAACATCCGGAAACCCGCCATCATGAAACGGCTGAAAATTCAGCGGCAGCGGTGTGCGGCTAACCACCAGGAAATGGTCCATGCAGGTGGGCCACATCTGAGCCGCCTGGTAGTTGGAGCCCAGTGGGTCCTCGACCGAGCCGTCGAATACCACAATGTCGTCCTCCATCCCGAACCGGATCATCGCCGATTGATCCCCGCCGTAGACAGCCGGCCGCATCTCCACCTTCATCTCACGAGGGAGGTCCGAAGCAAGCGAGGCCTGCAGCCTCTGCGCGAAATCACGGCCCTGCTGAGATGCAGACGCGAAAAGCGTTAGGGTGATCTCTTTCATGGGCACCTCGCAACTTGATTATGGATGGTGAAGATGGCTTGTGTTGATCACGAAGGAAGACCTGCGGACTCGCCTTGCAGCGCATTACGCGTTGCAGTTAAATTGGCGTTCCAGGCACGCTATATCAACACCGCTATTCGTTTCCGCACCAGATGGGTGGGGGATCCGGCGGGGCGGAAGAAGGTCCACGTGTGGGCTGGACGGTCCCCAACCCAGGACCTCTGTATGCACAAACCTTATCAAGCGCAGAGGGTGATGCCAGTCTTCATCTCTTATACACGTTCCGACGAGGCAGTGGCCCGCCGAATCCATACGACCCTAACTGGGAAGCAGATCACGGCATATCTGGACCTGCTCGATCCTGACATCGCACCAGATCGCGTAACGCAGGCCGTTTGCAACGGGTTGAACCGGTGTACGCACCTTCTTGCCGTGGTGTCCCGTGAAACGCGGGCGTCGTGGTGGGTACCGTTTGAGATCGGTGTGGCGACCCAGGGCGACCGACGGATCACCACCTTCGTTCGAGACCTGAACCGTGTTGATCTCCCGCATTACCTTCAGATCTGGCCCATACTGGTGGCGGATGTTCAGCTCGACACGTTCGCGCGGCTGTATCTCCAGGACAGGATGGTACTGGAAAACAAAGGGTTGGTGACAGCCGCACGGTCTGCGGCCATCCAGAACGCATCTCAGTTCCACGCCCGGCTGCGCGGAGCGATCGGCCAGTAGGTGGGTGAGCGATTCCTACTGCCCTGTCGAGACATCCTTGTAATCTGTTCTACCGCCCTCCGCGCTGGGTGTTGGCGCCCGTAGCGGCGTGCGGCAGTTTGATCGCCCTCTTCACGGCCGATGCGTAGCCGTCGGTCAGCACAGGATCTCTGCACGCTCACTCTCCCCCATGCGCTAGTCCGCAGCAACGTCTGTCGTGTTCTTTCAGGAGAGCCCAAGATGGAGCGCTGGAAGGAACTGATCGATTACAAAGTAAATGGCGTACCACTCCTCAGCGGGGCGTTCTTCGCGCGGTGGGGGGAGCGTGCATGGAAACCAACTGACGAGGACCGAGAGGCGGCCGCGGTTCTGCAGATGGAGATCTCCTCACGAATCACCTCGCATGGATTGGGCTATTCGGCCGGAGTCGAGGAAACTGCACTGCGCAGTGTCTATTCGCTCTTCGGAAGAACGCGAGAGATCTGCACGAAGCACCCTTTCGCGGTACATTTCAGCACGATCGCCTGGGATGTGCTGAACCGGCATGTGCGCCCGTTCACCGCGAAGTGGCACCGAGCCGCACAGGCCGGAGCGCTTGCTGCCCTCGACGCGACGGACGAGTTCCGCGCGGAGCTTGCGTCGCTGCAGCCTGTGCTGCGATGTCTCGACGACCTCCTTCTCGCGATCCGCGACGGCGAGCGGCCTTCGGACCGGGTAGCCGATGCTGTTGACCCTTGGTGGGCCGAGGAGAGAACCGCGGCTCTGCCGTACGGGATCCCGGAAAATGGCGGTGGGATCGCGACGGCGGACGCGACGCAGATGAATGAGGCAGAGGCTGACGCCATCCGGCGCAGACGAGCCCAATACCAGCTCCCGGGGACGGTATACGCGACCGGTCTGGCGCTCTCGGGCGGTGGAATCCGCTCCGCCACTTTTTCACTTGGCGTGCTCATCGCCCTCGCAAGACGGAACCTGCTTCCCCAGTTCGATTACCTCTCCACCGTTTCAGGTGGCGGATATCTCGGTTCTTTCATCAGCGCGTTTCTCGTTTCGTCTCCAGACGCCGACGGAATCGGCTTGGAACGGCACCAACTCCCGTTCCGCCGCACCGAAGGCGAGGCAGCGGCGATCCGTCACCTTCGCCAGAACAGCAAGTACCTGGCAACCGGGAGTGCCTGGCAGCGGCTTACGATGGTGTTCGCACAGCTCCTTGGTATGCTGCTGAACGCCGCGGCCGTCCTGTTGGTGGTGCTCAGCGCTGCCCTGCTCGAACTGCTGATCCGATCCGCGCCGGTGTTCGATGGCTTGCTCGTGCCTTTCACCCGGGCTTCTGCTGTAGCCTTGGCCGGCGGAGCCGTGGGTGCGATGGCGCTGTTGCGGTACGGCACCCGGATCCAGAAGCACGCCGACGCGCTCGTAGCCCTTCCTGCGGCGGCGCTGGGAATCCTCCTCTGCTGGCGAGGGCTGGTCCTGGTGCACGAGTGGTACGGTGGCCTGTCGGTCTCCTCCTGGAAGCATTTTGGGCTGATGGCCGTGCTTGGCTCGGTTCCGCTGATCGCATCCGCCGCCTTCGCGTCCGGGACTCCTCGGCGAATTGCATCGCAGCTGCTCGTGGTGGTTTCGGCGCTGTCGGCGCCATTCTTCGTCTTGGGACTCTACCTTGCCGTCTACCATGCGGCGAGCACCGAGATCACCATCCCGCCCGGACGCGAGGTGCCGGCCGGCGTCGTCTTCTCGGTCGCGGCGCTAGTGGGATGGATCCTGTACTGGTTTCTGGTCGATGTCAACGCGACCTCTCCGCACCGGCACTACCGCGCCAAGCTCTCCGAGGCGTACCTGATCCGGCCGGACGACGGAAGCGACGCCAATGCGTTCCGCAGTGCGGTTTCCACAAAGCTGTCGGACCTGAGCCCAGACCCCAGATCCGGCGTTCCGCACCCGAACCGCGCGCCGTACCATCTCGTGAATTGCGCCCTGAATGTGCCCGGCTCGAAGAACGCCGCGATGCAAGGGCGGTTCACCGATTTCTTTCTCTTCAGCCCGCGGTTCTGCGGCAGCCCGGTGCTGGGCTACGCGCCTACGGAGAAATGGGAACTCGGCGACCGGCACCTTAACCTCGCCACGGCTATGGCGATCTCGGGAGCCGCGGCGGCGCCCCAGATGGGACTGGGAACCATGCCGCGTCTCCGGTTCTGGCTCGCGCTGCTGAATGTTCGGCTTGGGTACTGGGTTCGGAAGCCTGGGGCGTATTCCCCTCGAGAGCGGGGTGCGCCAGGGCTCGTGTACCTTTTTCGCGAGATGCTGGGATCTATGCACGAGCGCCGACCATGGGTCCATGCTTCAGACGGGGGGCACATCGAGAATCTTGGTGTGTACGAACTCCTGCGGCGCCGCTGCAAGTACATCGTGGCCGTCGACGGCGAACAGGATCCGAAAATGACCTTCCAGGGGCTGACCCGGCTGCAGCGCCTGGCCGCCATCGACCTGGGCGTACGGATCGACGTCGACCTCGACGACCTCCGGCTCAGCGAAGGTGGGCTGAGCCGCTCCCATTTCCGATTCTGCCGGATCCACTACCCGAAACGGGGAGATCGTCAGGCGGGGTACGGCTACCTGCTGTACCTGAAGCTGTCGCTGACCGGAAACGAGGGCGAGTTCATCCGGCGCTTCCGCGCAGACGAGCCCGCGTTCCCGCACCACTCCACGGCCGACCAGTTCTTCAGCGAGGAGCAGTTCGAGGCCTACCGGAGCCTCGGCGAGCACACCGGGAACAACCTGTTCCTGCGTGCCATCGTCGGAGACCTCGCGGACGGGCGTGAGGTGGGGCTGGAGGAGTGGTTCGCCCGGCTCGGAGCGAGCTTTCTCGATCCGGTGCGCCCCGACATGTCCGCGGAATAACGTGGAGCTTGCCCACCGACCGAAATGGATGGACATTATCCGGTCGGACCGACAAGCCCGGTCCCCACCTGCCCCTGGAGCGCTTTTCCCGTCCGCGTATCACCGGGGAGAGCGCCGCGGGCCGGGCATGCTGCATCTCCACCCCTCCCCCTGAGTAGTATGCCAGGTGATCCCCCCTTCCCCTCCGGCACCATTACCGCTCCCCTGGCCGTACACGTACTCTGGACCGGCGAAGACGCCGGCGCGGATTCGCTGGCCAACGGGGTGTACCGGTATCTCGCGCGGGATCCGAGGCGGCCGCTGGAGCGGGGACTTGGTATTCCGGTCCGCTTGTGGAAGGACCCGGTCGCGGAAGCGGTTCCCGCATTGGACCTGGATTCCATGTCGCGAGCCGCCGTGGTGCCCCTGGTTGGCGCGAAGATGGTGCTCGACGCCTCGGACGCACTCGCAGCGCTCCGCGAGCGGATTGAGGGATCGGGTGGGCGGCACCGCTTGTACCCGGTAGCGCTGACACCCGCTGCGTTCCGCGGCCCGCTCGCGGCCTCGAACTTCATCCGCCTCCAGTCCATCGGCGAGGCCACGCGGCTGCAGCCGCTGGTGGACGCACTGGCCCATGCGCTTTACCAGCTCCTCGCCGACGAGGGCTCCGGCCCTCCCCGGCTGCGTCTCTTCCTCAGCCATGCCAAGCACGACGGCCGCGAGATCGCCGAGGCGCTCCGCGACCACCTGCGTGCAGAGACGCAACTCGACAGCTTCTTCGACACGAACGACATCACCTACGGCTCCGCGTTCGCCGAGGAGATCGAGCGAGGCGCGGAGGGAGCCGCGCTCGTCGCAATCCAGACCGACGCCTACGCCAGCCGGGAATGGTGTCGTCGCGAAGTGCTCATCGCGAAGGCGGCGGGACGGCCGGTCATCGTCATCAACGCCGTCCGCATGGGCGAGCTGAGGAGCTTCCCGTACCTGGGAAACGTCCCGACTATTCGCTGGAGCCCTGGGGATGCCGTGGCCGAACGGTGCGCCAGCGTGGTCTCGCTGGCGCTCCGCGAGTCGCTCCGGGTCGTGCATTTCACCCGTGAGGTGGCGGCAAGGGAAATCGTCCGCGAGGGCGACGCGGTGACCGCCTACCCGCCCGAGCTCCTCACCCTGGCGGCGTGGCGCCGCAACGCCGGCGGCGGCACGCCCGCCGTGCGGCGCGTAGTGTATGCCGACCCTCCGCTCGGCGACGAGGAGGTCGCGATCATCCGGGCCATGGAACCCGCCCTGGAGCTGGTCACGCCCCGACTGGCACGGCACGTGGACCTCACGGGGCAGCGGGTCGGCATCTCCGCTTCCGCGAGCCCTGACATGGCCCGGCGGGGGTGGGCCCAAGAACAGCTCGATGACTTCCTGGTCGAGGTGGCGCGTTACCTGCTGGCCTCCAACGCTGCCGTGGCGTTCGGAGGCGACCTGCGCGAGGGGGGGCTCAGCGAGGGACTGCTGGAGCTAGCGCGGGCCCACGACGCTTCGGGCCACGCGGACCGCATTCACCTGTTCCTCTACTGGCCGTACCACCGTGACAACCTCGCGCCGGAACGGGAGGCCGAGCTTCGCCCCGAGGTGCGCGTGCACCGCGCGGCGCGGCCCGATACCATCCCGGAAGGCTCCACGCTCGCCCAGGTGGCGGCCGACCGTTCGCTGGCGCAGGCGTCCCTGAGCCGCATGCGGAGCGAGATGACCGCCGCCGTCCAGGCGAGGGTGTTCCTGGGAGGGAAGACGGACGGGTACATGGGGCTTGTCCCCGGCGTGCTGGAGGAGGCCGCGCAGGCGGCGGCAGCGGGCCAGCCACTGTACCTGGTGGGCGCGTTCGGCGGGATGACGGGCGCGCTCATCGGCGCGCTGGGGACCGGCCCGCTCCCGGCCGGTTTCGGAGAGGAGGGCACGAGGCTGCTGGCGACCGTGCGTGCGCACCGCGCGACGGTGCTCGACAACGGGCTCACCGTTCGCGAGAACGAGGAGCTGTTCACGACCACCGAGCTCGCGCATGCCGTCGAGGTGACCGTGCAGGGGATCGGGAGGCGGCTAGCGGCGGCCGCGGCGTAACCCGAACCGGCGATGGTCCACCATGCCAGGGGCGCCACGGCAAGCCCGCTGGCCCGGCGAGATCAAATAGCGTCGCGCATTTTCATCTCCGCGGGGAGCGACCCACCGCCCCGCCCCGGGAAGCCGTCTGGCGCGCGGCGGCTGCCGTCGCCCGGGCGCGCACCTGGCGCCAGCGGTCCCGGATCTCCGTGGAGTCGAGCGCTACGAGGTTCCCGACCGCGTCGACCCGGTGCCCGGCCGCGAGTTCAGCGAGGGCGCGGAAGTCGTCCGCGGGCCATGAAACGAGCCCCGGCCACCGTGCCGCGAGATCGTTGGCCGCCAGCAGCGTGTCGACCGGGGCACGTTCGTCGACGACGCGCACCTGAAACGGCACACCGAGGAGTTCACCACTCTCCACGTCCCACATCCGTGCATTCGGCGCGTCAGGATCGGCCGCGTTGAAATCCACCGTAACGAGCCTGTCTCCCCCGCCGATGAAGTAGACGTTCATCTGCCCCTCCGCGCCGCTGCCGGGATGACGCAGCGCACGTACGGCAAGTCTCCCGGTTCGGGCATCCCACAGCCGCGCCGTGTGATCGAATCCCCCCGTGGCGACCCGGCTCCCGTCGGGACTGATGGCAGCCAACAGCACGCCGCCGGGGTGGGCGATCGGCTGGTCGAGGAGGGGACGCCCGGTCCGGGTGCTCCAGATCATGGCGGTGCCCCCGACGTTCCAGGTCACGGCGAACGTCCCGTCCTCGCTCACGCGAGCCTCCTGGAGCGTATCCCCCTCCAGATCTGTGGGGGCGTTCAGAGCCAGAAGCCTCACCTCCTCTCCGGACCTCCGCCGCCCGACCCGAGCGCTGAGCCTCCGCTTCCCGCGATGTGGTCGCCCTGCCGGCGCCGCCTGGAAAGGCCCGAACTCGGCTTCGTCCTCGCCGGGTGGCAAAAGCCACAACCGCACCAGGTTGGCTTCATCCACCGTCAGCACGCGGCGTCCGTCGCGCGAGAGCTCGGCACGGGTAACCACCCCGCCGTGCTCGAGTACCGCCCGCAACTTGCTTCGCGTCTCGTCCGCCGTCTCCGGCGGCGTCCAGAGGGTGGCCGTTCCATCATCACTCGCCACCACCACAGTCTGGCTGTTGGGGCCGAGCGTCGCGGCCGAGAGGGGCGGGCGCTCCATCCCGTCGGCCAAGAGTCGTCCGTCCGGCACGCTCCACAGGCGGGCTCCGCCGTCCGACGAGCCCCCCTCGGGAGCCATGCCGCTCGTGGTCAGAACGCGCTCGCCCGATGCATCGAACACGGCTGAGGTCGCGGGGAATGGATGATTAAGGAGCCTCGGCTGCGTCCGCCCGTCCACATCCACCAGCGCGAGGACATATTGTTCCGTTGTGCCGAACGTGCCCGATGGAAGGATCCGCGGAACCGTCCCCGACAGCGCGGCCACCTGGCCGTCAGGGCTCAAGGCGCCGATGCCGAACGGTGTGAATCCGGCAGGAAGGGTGAGCGAACTGGTCCTGCCGCTGTCTATCTCCCACACCAGCGCACGTTCCGTGTCCGCCAAGAGATGCCGCCGAGCGTCGGCATCGCTTCCCACATGGCTCATCCCCTCCAGTGAAGGCGGGGCTTTCGTGAGAGCGCGCGTGCTCAGTGCCCAAGCGACAGGGAGACCGCCGGTGCTCACCACCAGACGGCTCTCGTCGGTGCTGAAGGTCACGCTCGCGGTCGGGCTGTCCACTGCCGGAAGCGAATCGCTCCACAACAAGCGCGCTGCAGGCAGGCTCCACAGGCGCACCGTTCCGCCTGCGGATACAGTCGCCAGCAGAGCTCCGGAAGGAGCGAGAGCAGAGGCCACGACCTGCTCGGCGTGAGGGATAGATGCCACATTCGGTCCACCCTGCGCGTCAAACACCCGGAGCGTACCCCGACACCGCGGCTCCCCGGGGCGGCCGCATTTCCAGCGCCCCTCATCGTGATCGAAATCCTTCGCGCCGTCGGTGAGGACGGCCACGTACCGGCCGTCCGGCGTCAGGTGCGCCGCAGTGACTCGCTCCTCGAGCGCCCAGAGCTGAAGGGGAACCGGGACGTATCCCATAAGCGCTGCCAAGCGGAAACGGTGCGTGCGAAGACGCTCGGCGTTGTACTTGGATGGCGAGAAGGGGTGGCGGTACCACGGACGGTCCGATGCGGTCGTGAGCGCCTGCAGGTACCATGGTAGAGCGAGCGCCGGGCGTCCGTTCTCAACCTGGGCCGCCCCGTTGGCCACATAGGTCGCCTCCAGTTGGGAGCGGGTCAGCTGGAACTGCTCAATCGCCGTCATCGTCGCCTGGAAGAGCCCGATGCCGAGGAGAACCAGCGCGCCTGCGGTGGCGTTGCGCGCCCGCACAAAGCGGCGATGCTCGCGAACATCCACTCCCACCAGATCGTCCTTCGGCACGCCGCGGAGCGCCGAAGCGATCGTGGCCACCGCCTCTAAGAACTGTGGGTTTCTCGTCGAGAGATCCTGCGACGTGCGCGCCCAGCGCATATCAATGTAGTTGGGCAGCGAGCGATAGACCCCATCCAATACACGCGGCAACGCCGACGTTCGCTCCCAGTCGAACCGATCGCGCGGAACGTCCCACACGATCTCTCCGTCTGTCAGCACGATGAGCAGGTTCTCGGCGGTGCCCCCGTGGAGCCGCATCCATTCCTCCACCTCGCGCCGCACCCACTCCGACTCCGCGGCCGCCGGAGACGCGAGGAGCAGGAAGTGCCCGCTTGCGGCGAGCGCCTCCCGGATCGGCGGCCATACTTCTTCCGTTAATGGGACGGTCGTGGTATCGCGGAACAGCCGCAGCACGCGGCGTTTGTAGAAGGGCTTGGCAAACCGCTGCAACTCCACTTGAAGCGCCGAGGCGATCGATGCGTCCGGCGTTCGGCGGTACGAGAGAAACGCATCATAACGCCAGCGACTGTCGCCGTAGGTCGCGGGTCGGTGAGCACGGGCGGCATTCACAATAGCCATGGTAGGGCTGAAGCAGGCTTCGAAACATGAGCACTTGCGTAACAGCACGCGTCCCTTCGAAAGGCGATGCAGCAGGTGTGTGCTGTCGAGGGCGCGGGGACCCTCCGATCGCCACCCAGATCTGATCCAACGGCTTAGAAACCGACGCGAGGAACTTACGCGGCCCTGGCCTGTCAGTCGATGAATCAGATGGACGCAGCAGAGACGATTCCCTTGCCCCGACGTGCCTTGCCGTTCCTCCTTTGCAAGGTGCTCTTAATGGTGCTCGGTTGACAACACCTGCACCGCACTTGGCCAGGCACGAGCACACCCGGTAACTTCATGTCCGTTGGGCGGGGTGGAATTTCGTCTTGCACCCTGATACATTGGAACTCAACATTGGGCTCGTAGCTCAGGTGGATAGAGCGACTGCCTCCTAAGCAGTAGGCCGCCGGTTCGAGTCCGGCCGGGCCCATGCGCAACGGCCGCTGCCCGTGATAGGGTAGCGGCCGCTGCTCTTGTTGCGCAACAGCGATCTCGCCGATCGCTCGATTGGGTGCGAGCCAGTAACAAAACGGAGTAACAAACCGAGTAACGCGCGGTGCTGTCCAGTAACGCCGGGTTTGCGGATAAGCTGCAGAAATGCTAGACTTTTCTCGCCTCCGTGACGCGACGTAACGGGCCGTCCGCGTTTCCTAATCCTGAGGTAGTGGGTTCGAGTCCCGCCGGGGGCACTCAGGCCAAGGGGCTGCACCGCGATCATTCGCGCGGTGCAGCCCCTTTTCGATTGTCGGGTTCATCGCCTCCGTTTGCACGACTTTCCTGCACAGTTTTCCGGTACGATTCGAGGGCGGGAGAACGCTACGTCTCAAGTTACCCGCCTGGTGGTGAATTTCCCTGGCCGGCGCCGGCTGTTCCGGTTCGGTAACGGCCGGTCGAAATCCTCCCTGATCGATCCTCGCGAGCGGCACTGGACCGTGGCGCTTCTCGCATCCGGCGTGAGAAATCGGAATTTTCCGATCCTTTTCCGACGTCACGATGGTTCGGCCCATTCGTTCCCGCCTCGCATTCAGAGCGTCTCCTTCCCCTCATCGAGCAGTGTTCCCGGATGGGAACGAACGTGCCCAACAGATGCGGACGGTATGCGCACAAGCGGTTCTGCCGTTGCGTTTTGGGAACTTCGACGGGGGTTGTTGAGGGGCGTCGGCACGATGACATTTCGTGCACGCGATCCTCCCCGAATTGCCCCTTTTTCGGACACCCGCGCCACCTGCAGGAAGGCCCATGCACGCTACGCTTCCCCAGACGGAAACGCTGTTCGCGCGCGCACCCGTTTCCCTGTGGGTGGTGGACGCCGGCACCGGCGAGGTGCTGGATGTGAACGACGCCGCGTGCCGCGCGTTCGGCTACTCGCGTGGCCAGTTCCTGGAACTGGGGCCGGGGGAGATCGGGCCGCTGCCGCCGCGGAACGGCCCTGCGGCCGCGCGGCGGATGAGGCGGGGCGATGGCGCCGAGATCCATGCGGAACTGGCGGCGGAGCGGGTGGAGTGGGAGGGCCGGACGGCGTGGCTGGTGAGCGCGCACGACGTCACCGCGCGCGTCGAGGCCGAGCGCGAGCGGCTGCAGGCGGAGCGCGCCCGGTTCGACGCGCTCTTTCGCGACGCGCCGGCCATGGTCGCCGCGGTCGAGGGCCCGGACCACGTGTTCACCGTGGCCAACGAGCCCTACCAGCGGCTGGTGGGGCGCAGCGACCTTCTGGGCAAGCCCGTGCGCGAGGCGCTGCCGGACCTGGAAGGGCAGGGGTTCTTCGAGCTCCTGGACCGGGTGTACCAGACCGGCGAGCCGTTCGTGGCCACGGCCGTGCCCATCCGCATGCAGCCGCGCCCGGGGGAGCCGGTGGAGGAGCGGTTCGTCAGCTTCGTCTATCAGCCGGTCCGAGCCCGGGGCCAGGTGACCGGCATCTTCGCCCACGTGGTGGACGTCACCGACGAGGTGCGCGTGGAGGCGGCCCTGCGCCGCAGCGAGGCGAGGTTCGAGCGGATCGCCTCGAAGGTGCCCGGGATGGTGTACCAGTTCGCGCTGCACCCCGACGGGACCATGTCGTGGCCCTACGTCAGCGAGGGCGCCTGCAGCCTGTG
Organism: Longimicrobium sp.; assembly: GCF_036554565.1. Lineage (NCBI taxonomy): Bacteria > Pseudomonadati > Gemmatimonadota > Longimicrobiia > Longimicrobiales > Longimicrobiaceae > Longimicrobium > Longimicrobium sp. The sequence goes on from NZ_DATBNB010000052.1 coordinate 12,163, forward strand.
CGAGGTGGACCGGGCCTACGTGGAGCAGAATCCGTCGTTCATGCTCCAGATGGTGCTGCCCGAGGACCGCCCGGCCCTGGATGCCCGGATCGCCGCGTCGGCGGCCACGCTGGAGGACTTTCGCTGGGACGGCCGCATCTGCACGCCCAGCGGCATGGTGCGTACGGTGTACGCCACCTCGCGCCCCGAGCGCCACCCCGACGGCACCATCGTGTGGGACGGCCTGATGCTCGACGCCACGGACCGCGTGCGGGCCGCGGAGGAGCTGCGGCAGTCCGAGGAGCGCTTCCGCATCGCCGCGCGGGCCACCAACGACGTGGTATGGGACTGGGACCTGGTGCTGGGGCGCCTGGTGTGGAACGAGGCCCTGGAAACCGTCCTCGCCCACACCCCTTCCGGCGCGCAGGCGGTCCCCGACTGGTGGGTCCAGCAGCTGCACCCCGACGACCAGGAGCGCGTGGTCGCCGGGCTGTACGCCGTGGTGGATGGGAACGGGACCGCGTGGCAGGACGAGTACCGCATCCGCCGGGGCGACGGGGGGTGGGCCACGGTGCTGGACCGCGGCTACGTGCTGCGCGACCCCGACGGCGCCGCCGTGCGGATGATCGGGGCCATGGAAGACGTCACCCAGCGCAGGCAGCTGGAGGCGCAGCTGGTGGATGCCAAGCGCCTCGAGTCCGTCGGGCGGCTGGCGGGGGGCGTGGCGCACGACTTCAACAACCTGCTCACGGCCATCACCGGCTACACGGAGATGCTCCTGTCGGACGTGGAGCCGGGCGGCGAGATGCACACCGACCTGCTGGAGATCCGCAACGCCGCCGCGCGCGCTACGGGGCTCACCCGCCAGCTGCTGGCCTTCAGCCGCCGGCAGGTGCTGCAGCCCCGGGTGCTGAACCTGAACGCCACCATCCGCGACCTGGAGCGCATGTTCCGCCGGCTGCTGCGCGAAGACGTGCGGCTGAAGGTGGAGCTGGACCCCGCCGCGGGGCAGGTGCGGGCCGATCCCGCGCAGGTGGAGCAGGTGCTGCTGAACCTGGCGGTGAACGCGCGCGACGCCATGCTCGCCGGCGGCACCCTGCGCATCACCACCCGCGCGGCCGTGGTGGCGCCGGGCGACTGCCTGTGCACGGCGCCCGTGAACCTGAAGCCGGGCCGCTACGTGGTCATCTCGGCGTCCGACACGGGCGAGGGCATTGCCCCCGAGGTGCTGCCGCAGATCTTCGAGCCGTTCTTCACCACCAAGCCGGCGGGGCTGGGCACGGGGCTGGGTCTGGCGACGGTGTACGGCATCATCAAGCAGAGCGGCGGCACCGTGTGGGCCGAGAGCGAGCCCGGCCGCGGCGCCACCTTCCACGTGTACCTTCCCGCCACGGACGAGCTTCCCGGGACCGCCGTCGCGCTCCCGTCGCGAACTCCCGCGGCGGCGGGGACGGGAACCGTGCTGCTGGTGGATGACGACGCGGCGGTGCGCACGTTCGTCCGCACCGTGCTTTCCGGCGCGGGATACCGGGTGTTGGACGCGGCGGACGGCGCCCAGGCGCTGCACGTGGCGGCGGAGTGCGGCGGGGCGCTGGACCTGCTGCTGACGGACGTGGTGATGCCGCGGATGGGGGGGCGCGACCTGGCCGACGAGGTGGCGCGCCGCTGGCCCGGCCTGCCGACGCTGTTCATGTCGGGCTACACCGACGACGCGCTGGCGGACCACGGGGTGCTGGATCCCGCCGTGATGCTGCTGGAAAAGCCGTTCTCGCGCGACGCCCTGCTGGACCACGTCCGCGAGGCGCTCACCCGCGGCGCCGTGGTTTCCGCCGGCTGAAAAAACGGGTTTCACGCGGAGGCGCGGAGGTCGCGGAGAACTGCAGAGGCATCCCCTGCTTTTCTCCGCGTCCTCCGCGCCTCCGCGTGACCCCGGTCTTTTGGAGTTTCTACGG
>NZ_DATBNB010000053.1 GCF_036554565.1 Longimicrobium sp.
CGTTCGCTGAAGGCGCGCGGTATCGACTGGGGCTCTAAAGACCCAGAGGTCCCGGTCCGCGAGTGACCAGACTAGGAGCGTGTCGCCGACCAGAGCGTAGGAGAGTGCCACCTGGCCGGGACGAGCGATGAAACGCCCTTCGTCGAGCGGTGCATTGACCGCTGCTGACGGCGCTCGCCGCAGTTCCTGAATCGCGAGCGCTTCGGCTTGGCGTCCCGTCCGCAAGTGCAGCATCGACGCTTCATCGAAGACTCCGCGGGCGGCCTCGATAAGTGTCGCGCGGTGGATGCGATCCTGAACCGACTCCCGTCGTTGATCCAACATCGCGACGGCACGCTTCAAATCGCGGGTGGCGCCGTCCAGATCATCTACCGCCACGTAGGCCCGGGCGCGCGCGATCAGGGCCGGGAACACTCGCACACGGGCTCCCGCTCGATCGAAGAACGCGATGGCCGAATCCAAGGCGGCAGCAGCCCGAATCGATGTATCATTCGTAGCGGTGCCCGCTGTCGCTAACCGCAGATCGGCTTGGAACCAGGCCCGCGCCCCTGGTTCTGCGATGCGCTCTACCAAGGCGCGCCCAGCGATCAGATCCCGCCGAGCAGCCTCAAACTCGCCCGCGGTTGTCAGAATGCGCGCGCGGGCCAGTGTTGCCTCGGCTTGGTAAACGGGCTGGCCGATGCGGTTCGCGACGGTTACCCCTTCAGTTTGCGTGTAAACAGCGGCTTTGACGTAGCCGTCCTTCGCCGCATGCTCGGAGAGGGCGAAGAGCAGATTGTGCAGCGACATCGAAGACGTATACGGCTGGAGCCGCTCGACGGCTTGACTCGCGTAGTTATATCCCACCTCTGCATCGCCCAGCGCGAAAGCAGCGTCGGCGGCAATGCCCAGCGCGCCTCCCTCGTGCTCGCGTTCCCCCGCGGACGAGAACAGGTCCCTGGCGAGGAGCGCCTCCTTCAGCGCATCCGCAAACCTGTCAGTTCGCAGGAGAGTGCCGCTGAGCGCCAGATGCAGCCGTCCGGCAACTGTAGCATGCCGCACTCGATCCGCGAGTGGCATGGCCGCGCGGAGCACGCGCTCGCCTTCTCCCGGCCAGCCCGTGAACACCAGCGTACTTCCTTTGAAGAAGTCCGCCCAGGATTTCAGCGGTGGCGAGAGGCTAGCCTCGTCGCCCGCAGACGAAAACAGAGCTTTGGCCGCCGGGTAATCCGGTCTTTGATATCTCACGCGTCCATCGGCGAAGGCGCGATGGGCCGCTGCCAGACTGCGTGTATTCCGCGCATGCCCAGCCTGGGATCTTATCGCGCGCACCGCGTCTGCGAGGGTGGCGTCGCGGCCGGCGCGCTCCAGTGCGTTCCCCAGCACCTCGCCCCGGTGCAGGCGGTCGGCGGCTTTGGCGGCGTCGCCGGCGAGGACGGCCGAGCCCCACTCGCCCAGGAGATGGTCCCAGCCCATCGTGCGGGCGCCCTGCGGATCGGCTACGGCGTAGGCGGCGAGCTCCGCGTCCGTGGCGTTCGCACTCGGCGCTTTGGGGAGCGCGGGGACGCGGCTTACCTCCGCCAGCCGCTTCCGGGCGGCGTCTGCCCAGTCCGAGGTCGAATCCGCCGCCAGGTACGCCCGCCATGAACGTCCAGCCTCGCCCATCAGCCCGAAGCGCTCCAGCCCCAGCGCACGGTTGAAGAGCGCCGCCCGGTTCGCCGGGTCCTTCTGCAGCGCCCGCTCGGCTGTTTCCACTGCTTCAAGCAAGTCGCGCGGCGAGTTCGCTCGTTCGGCGCGCACCAGATGCGCCGCGGAGAGGTCGGCCAGGATGGGCGCGGGGCGTGGGTCCAGCCGCGCGGCCGTCTGCAGGTATTGGATGGACCGGCGGAGCGAAGTTCCCTCGTCGTCGGCCCAGAGGAGATCCACGAGCGCGGACGCGTGCAGCGCATCGGGCGCGACGCTCGCCCGGGCCGCCCGCGAGGCGCGCGCGGCCACGGTGTTCACCCTCCGCGACGGCGTGCCCGTTTCCCGGCACCCTGCCTCGGAGGCGCACTCGGATGGCTCCCGCGCGATCGAGAGCCGCGGGCCCAGCGTGGGGGCCGGGCCGACGGCGCGGGAAAGCTCGGCCACCATACCGCGCGGCGCCTCGGTTTCGGCACCCTCGCCACGCGTGCACGCGGCCACCAGCACAAGCGCCCATCCGAGCAGGCTCACGCGCGGACGCCGGGTGGAGGAACGCGGATCGGAACGGAGTGCGAAGGCCAAGAGGACCTTGAGCGGCGGCGGGAGGGGAGGAACCAATGGCTTAAACTGCATCTTTTCCGCGTCGCAGGCCAGAGTCTTCGGCGCAGCTTTCTTCTTGCGGCACAAACCGTTTTCACAATCAGCGGGAACGATCGGGGTGTCTGCCATCGGCGGGTTCCGCGCGAGGTTTGCGGCGCCGGAGCCCGCCGGTTATCATCCCCGCTCTTATACCCGGCACCGGAACTCAGCGCGGATCGGCAAGACGAGGCATGGCGGACAACGATTTGATGGAGAAGCTGGTATCGCTCTCCAAGCGGCGGGGCTACGTCTTCCAGTCGTCCGAAATCTACGGCGGCACGGGCTCCGTGTGGGACTACGGCCCGCTGGGGGTGGAGCTCAAGCGCAACGTGAAGGACGCATGGTGGCGCGCGATGGTGCACGAGCGCGACGACATCGAGGGGCTGGACGCCGCCATCCTGATGCACCCCAAGGTGTGGGAAGCCTCGGGCCACGTGGCCGAGTTCACCGACCCGCTGGTGGAGTGCCGCAACTGCCACCGCCGCTACCGGGTAGACATCCTGCTGGCCGAGAGCAAGGCCCAGGAGCTGGAGTCGGCCCAGTGCCCCAGCTGCGGCAAGACGGGGGAGTGGACGGAGCCGCGCAACTTCAACCTGATGTTCAAGACGTTCATGGGGCCCGCCGAAGACTCGGCGAACGTGGTGTACCTGCGGCCCGAGACGGCGCAGGGCATCTACGTGAATTTCCTGAACGTGCAGCAGAGCGCCCGGCAGAAGGTGCCCTTCGGCATCGCGCAGATCGGCAAGGCGTTCCGCAACGAGATCACGCCCGGGAACTTCACGTTCCGCACGCGTGAGTTCGAGCAGATGGAGATGCAGTTCTTCGTGGAGCCGGGTACGGACGAGGCGTTCTTCGAGGAATGGCGCGAGCGCCGGCTTGCGTGGCACACCGACGTGCTGGGGCTGTCGCCGGACCGGCTGCGTTACCACCCGCACGAAAAGCTGGCTCACTACGCGAGCGCCGCGGGCGACGTGGAGTTCTTCTTCGGCGGCACCATCGGCGGCGAGGGGTGGGGCGAGATCGAGGGCATCCACAACCGCACCGACTTCGACCTGAAGCGCCACCAGGAGTTTTCGGGGAAGCGGCTGGAGTACATCGATCCCGCAGCGGGCAAGCGGTACATCCCGTACATCATCGAGACGTCGGTGGGCGCCGACCGCGCCACGCTCGCCGTCCTGGCCAACGCCTATCGCGAAGAGGCCGTGGAGGGCGAGACGCGCGTGGTGCTTGCCATCAAGCCTTCGCTCGCGCCGATGAAGTGCGGTGTGTTTCCGCTGGTGAAGAAGGACGGCATGCCTGAGCGCGCCACGCAGATCCACGAAGACCTGCGGCGCCGCGGCATCCCCAGCTTCTACGACGAGGCGGGCGCCATCGGCCGGCGGTACCGGCGCCAGGACGAGGCGGGAACGCCGTTCTGCATCACGGTGGATGGGGAGACGATGGAGCAGGGCACCGTCACCATCCGCGACCGCGACACCATGGAGCAGTCGCGCATCTCGCAGGACGAGATCGTCAACTGGCTGAAGGAGCGCATCGGCTGATCGTGTGGGCCGGGGCGTGGGAGTGCGAACGGCGGCTCGCGGTGCGGGCCGCCGTTCTGTTGGCGTCACACCCGGCCCCTTGCCGCACTGACGTGCGGAGAGGCGGACCGGAATCGCGCTACGGTTGGCTTGGCGCATGCCGCAGCCGCCCCCCTCTCCCGGCCTCTCCCCCATAAACCCCATGGGGGAGAGGAGAATTCGATTGCGCCCGGGCTGGCCCCGCGCACTCGACTGGCTCCCTTCCCCCGCGCAGTTTGCGGGGGAAGGGCTGGGGAT
>NZ_DATBNB010000054.1 GCF_036554565.1 Longimicrobium sp.
GCGAGGCCGCCGCCGCCCTGGGCGCCGCCGAAGCCGCCGCGTCCCCCACCGCGCCCGCCGCCGGTGGATTGAGCGCGGCCGTCGCGCAGGTGTGGGAGCGCTTCCGCGAGCCGGTGCTCAAGCGGGTGGACGTGGTGGAGCAGGCCGCGCTTTCGCTGCTGGAGGGCGGGCTCGACGCCGAGGCGCGCCGCAACGCCGAGCGCGAGGCGCACAAGCTGGCCGGCTCGGTGGGCACCTTCGGCTACGGCGAGGCGTCGCGCCTTTCCCGCGAGGCCGAGCAGCTCCTGGCCGGCCCCGGCGAGCTGGCCCAGGCCGACGCGCTGCACCTGGCGGACCTGGCCGTGGCCATCCGCCGCGAGCTGCAGGCGCCCATCGGCGCGGGGGGACCGGCCGCGCCCGCGCCCGGCGCCGCGCCCGAGGGGCAGGCGGGCGACGGGCCGCTGCTGCTGATCGTGGACTCCGACCGCGAGATGGCCGAGCGGCTGGCCATGGAAGCGTCGGGCCGGGGGATGCGGACGGTGGTGGCGCACGGGGCCGACGCGGCGCGGGGGAGCCTGGCGCGGCGGCGGCCGGACGCCGCGCTGCTGGAGCTGGACGGCGAGGGGCGCACGCTGGAGCTGCTGCGCGAATTGGCGGACGGTGAGTGGCCGGTGCCGGTGGTGGTGCTCACCCGCAGCGACGACTTCGCCGACCGGGTAGAGGTGGCGCGCCACGGCGGGCGCGGCTTCCTGCGCAAACCCATCTCGCCCCCGCGCGCCATCGACGCGCTGGAGCCCCTGCTGCGCGGTGGCGGCGACCGCGAGGCCGTGGTGCTGGCGGTGGACGACGAGCCCGCCGTGCTCGAGGCCGTCCGCACCATCGTGGGCGTGGGGGGCGTGCGGGTGGAAACGCTTTCCGATCCCCTGCGCTTCTGGGACGCGCTGGAATCGGCCGCCCCCGACGTGGTGCTGCTGGACTTCCAGATGCCGGGGGTCACCGGGCTGGAGCTATGCCGGGTGCTGCGGAACGACCCGCGCTGGCAGTCCGTTCCCGTCGTCTTCCTCACCGCGCAGACCGACCCCGACACCGTGCGCCGCGTCTTCGCCGCCGGGGCCGACGACTTCGTGGGCAAGCCTTTCGTGGGGCCGGAGCTCACGGCCCGCATCCGCAACCGGCTGGAGCGGGTGCGGCTTCAGCGCGCCATCGCCGAGACGGACGCGCTCACCGGCGTGGCCAACCGCCGCGGCTCGGAGGACGTGCTGGAGCGCTTCCTTCGCCTGGCGTCGGCGCAGAACGAGCCGTTCGCCCTGGCGCTCATCGACCTGGACTGCTTCAAGGGGATCAACGACCGCTGCGGCCACGCCGTGGGCGACGAGGTGCTGGCCCGGGTGGCGCGCGTGCTCCAGAAGCGCTTCCGCTCCGAGGACGTGGTGGCGCGCTGGGGCGGCGAGGAGTTCGTGGTGGGGATGTACGGAATGGACCGCGCCGACGGGGTGCAGCGCATTGCCGAGGCGCTGGAGGTGGTGCGCGAGGAGGTGTTCACCGACCCCGACGGGAAGACGTTCTCCGTCTCCTTCAGCGCCGGGGTGGCCGACTATCCGGCGGACGGGCGCGAGCTCCACACCCTGTACCGCGCCGCCGACGCGGCCATGTACCAGGCCAAGGCGGCGGGGCGCGACCGGGTGGTGCCCTCCGGGTGGACCCCCGAGCGGGGCGAGGGGCCGCGCTCGGTAGACGTGCTGGTGGTGGAAGACGACGACGCCATCGCCCGCCTTCTTCAGCACGCGCTGGAAACGCGGGGCTATCGCCACGAGTGGGTGAACAGCGGCAGCGGCGCGGTGGAGCTGCTCACCGGCCCCAACCCCGCGCTTCGCGCCCGCGTGGTGCTGCTGGACGTAGACCTTCCCGGGATGGACGGCCTGGGCGTGCTGCGCCGCCTGGCGCAGGAAAAGCTGCTGGGCCGCACCCGCGTGATCATGCTCACCGTTCGCACCCACGAGGCCGAGGTGGTGCGGGCGCTGGAGATGGGCGCCTACGACCACGTTCCCAAGCCGTTCAGCATTCCCGTGCTGCTGCAGCGCATCCGCCGGGCGCTGCGAGGCTGACCGCGGTGGATCCCGTCCAGCTGGTCCGTTTCGTTCTCTTCCTGGAGGTCATCGCCTTCGCCTGCGCGATCGCCGCCTTCTTCGGCCACGCGGTGCTCTCGAACGCGCGCGAGCGGCGTTGGGCCGTCGCCACGGCGCGCGGCCGGCGCGCGCTGATGGAGGTGGTGAGGACCGGGCGCCCCACCAAGGCGGACGAGGCGCTGCTGCGCGGGCTTCCCACCCGGCTGAAGGTGCGCCTGTTCACCGAACTGGTCCCCAGCATCAGCGGCCAGGGGCGCGCGCAACTGGGCGTTCTGGCGCGCGAGATCGGCCTGGTGCCGGTGGCGGAGCGGCTGGCCCGCTCCCGCTCCTGGCGCGACCGCCTGCTCGGGGTGCGCCTGCTGGCCACCGTGGGCGGCGGGCAGGACATCGTCCCGGCGCTGCTGGACGACCGTCACTCCGGCGTGCGCGCCGAGGCGGTGGAGTGGGCCGGCGAGCATCCCACGCCCCAGATCATCGAGCGGCTGGTGGAGCTGCTTCCCGACACCGACTGCTACGGCCGCTTCGTGGTGCGCGACACCCTGCTGCGGCTGCGCGCCGGCACCATCGAGCCGCTGGTGCGCTACCTGGAAACCCACGACGGCGCGGCGGCCGAGCCGGCGCTGGACGTGGCCGCCGGCATCGCCCACCCCGCCTTCAGCGCCGTGGCCCTGCGGCTGTGCCTCGACCCCGACGCGCCCGTGCGCGCCCGCGCCGCCGCGCTGGCGGGCGCCATCGGCAGCGAGGAAGCGGTGGGGGTGCTGCAGCGCATGGTGCACGACGACGACGCGGGGGTGCGCGCCGCCGCCGCCGCCGCTCTCGGCCGGCTGGGGCACTGGCCCAGCGCCGCGGTGATCGCCCCGCTGCTGCGGGACCGCGCCTGGATCGTCCGCAGCCAGGGAGCGCTGGCGCTCCGCGGGCTGGGAAGCCCGGGCCACCTGTACCTGCGCCGCGGGCTGACGGACGACGACCCCTTCGCGGCCGACATCTCCCGCCAGGTGCTGGACCTTCCCGAATCGTCCGCGGAGCGGGAGCGCTGGTGATGGACGCCGGACGGTTCGTGGAGATGGTGCTGGTGCGGCTGGAGACGGCCATCCTCGTCTACTTCCTGCTGGTGAACGGCTGGTACCTGCTGCTGCTGCTCAGCGCGGGATACGAGATGCGCGAATACGTGCTGCTTGCGCGCGGCCGCGCCCGCTGGCGGCTGATGGGGTCGCACGCGGCTCCCAGCATCTCCATGCTGGCCCCCGCCTACAACGAGGCCGCCACCATCTCCGAGAGCGTGCGGGGGCTGCTGGCGCTGTACTATCCCAACCTGGAGGTGGTGGTCGTCAACGACGGGTCCAGGGACGAAACCGTCCAGGTGCTGATGGACACCTTCGACCTGGCGCCCATCCATCCCATCTACCAGAAGCGCATCAAATCCAGGGACATCGTGGGCCTGTACCGCTCGCGCCTGCACCCCAACCTGGTGGTGGTCGACAAGGTGAACGGGGGCAAGGCCGACGCGCTGAACGCCGGGCTGAACCTGGCGACGGGCGACCTGGTGTGCGCCATCGACGCCGACACGCTGATCGAGGCCGATTCGCTGCAACGCATGGTGGGGCCCTTCCTGCACCGCAACGACGTGGTCGCGGCCGGGGGCACCATCCGCATCGCCAACGGCTCCATCGTCGAGAACGGGCGCGTGACGCAGGCGCGGGCTCCCCGTGCGCTGATCCCCGGGTGCCAGGTGGTGGAGTACCTGCGCGCGTTTCTCTTCGGGCGGCTTGGGTGGAACCGGCTGGGGGGAAACCTCATCATCTCCGGCGCCTTCGGGCTGTTCGACCGCCAGGCGATGATGAACGCGGGCGGCTACGAGCACGACACGGTGGGCGAGGACATGGAGATCGCCCTGCGGCTGCGGCGCACCGGCTACGAGACCAACGGCCCGCACCAGATCGCCTTCGTCCCCGATCCCGTGGCGTGGACGGAGGCGCCCGAGTCCCGCCGCGTGCTGGGCCGGCAGCGCGACCGCTGGCACCGCGGCCTGGCCGACGTGCTGTGGCGGCATCGGGGCGTGATGTTCAACCCGAAGTACGGGACGATGGGGATGGTGGTGTACCCCTACTTCGTCATCGTGGAATTGATGGCACCGGTGGTGGAGTTCATCGGGCTGCTGGGGCTCGTGCTGGGGCTGGCGCTGGGCGCCATCAACCTGCCGTTCGCCATCCTCTTCTTCCTGGTCGCATACGGCCTGGGCGCCGTGATGACGCTGATGACGCTGGTGATGGAAGAGGTTTCGTTCCAGCGCTACGACACCTTTGCCGACCGCGCGCTGCTGGTGCTGTGGGCGCTGGTGGAGAACGTGGGCTACCGCCAGCTGACGGTGTTCTGGCGCCTGCAGGGGATCTGGAAGTACCTGCGCGGCAGCAAGAGCTGGGGGGCCATGGAGCGAAAGGGCTTCGCCCCGGTGGTGAAGAAGTAGCCAAAGTGGTCATCGCTGATCGTACACGTGCTTCGCTGATGGGGAGGAGCCGATGAGGGGGATGGGTTCGGGGCCGCAGTCGTCCGCGGGGCTGGCGTGAGCGCGCCGTCGCCGTCGCCGGTGATGCGGCTGGTGGTCTTCTTCTACCTGATGGGGACGATCGGCTTCTTCGCGGGAACGCTCACGCTGCTGGGCCCGGTGCGCTGGGCCACGTCGGCGCTGCGGGCGCGCGGGGCGGGGCAGGGGATGGAGGACCTGATGGTCCGCGGGATGATCCTGCTGCTGGTGGCCGGCGCGGCGTTCGTGGCGTGGAAGCTCACCGGCCGGTTCATTGCCGCCGCGGGGCGGGGCCGCTGGGGCACCCCCGCGGTGACCACGGCGCTGGCCTGCGGCGCCCTGCTGCTCTGGCTGAACCCGCGGCTGGTGAACAGCGGCGAGGCCATGACGGACTCCGGCGAGCGCTTCGTCTTCGGCCCGTATCCCGACAAGGCGGCGCTGGCGCGGCTGAAGCGCCAGGGCTTCACCGGCGTCATCACGCTCCTTCACCCCGCCGTCGCGCCCTTCGAGCCCCGCCTGCTGGCCCAGGAACGGCAGGCCGCGCGGGAGGTGGGAATCCAGCTGATCCACGCGCCCATGCTGCCGTGGATCAGCGAAAACGAGGAATCCACCGAACGCATCCGCCAACTCGCCAGTTCGGGCCAGGGCCGCTACTACGTGCACTGCTACCTGGGCAAGGACCGGGTGAACGTCGTGCGCCGCCTGCTGACGGACGGCGACGCCTCCGTGGCCGAGGCGGAGAAGGAAAACGGCGCGCGCCGCCTGGGCGACATGCCGGCGTTCGAGCGCGGCGGCATCTACCACTTTCCCGACGGCGTCCACGTGGCTCCGTTCCCCACCGACGAGGAGTGGCTGGGATACGTGCTTTCCGGCTCGGTGAAGCAGGTGCTGTCGCTGCTGGACACGGCGAACACGGAAGACGCCACGTGGGTCGCCAAGGAGCGGGCGCTGGCGCGGCAGTACCGGATGCCGGTGGAGTTCGCGACGATCCGCTCCTTTCCCTACGATCCCCAGCAGGCGCTCGCCGCGGCCGCCCGGGCGAAGGCGCTTCCCCGGCCGCTGATGGTGCACGGCTTCCGCACGGTATCGCCGGCGGTGGAGGCCTTCGTCCAGGCGTACCGCACGGGACTGCCGCCGCTGCCGCCCTCGCTCTTCGCCGAGCCGATGGATGGCGGACCGGTGCGCGTTCTGGCCCCAAACGTCGCCGTGGGTCCGCGCCCGACGGGGCGCGAGTTCGGCGCGTACCTCCAGCAGCGGGGCGTGCGCGGGATCGTCTACGTGGGCACGGCGGACGCGGCCTCCCGCGCGGATCGCGGGATCGCGGAGTCGATCGACCTCATGTGGAAGGCGGGGGGCGCGACGGCGGCGGAGGTGCGCGCGGCCACGGCGCAGGGCGGACCGTGGTACGTCTACGGTCCCGGCCTGGGAGCGATCCAGGCCGAGCTGGACCGGCAGCTGGAGCCCGGGGTGCCGTAGCCGGCGGAACAGGAACGCGTGCCGCGTCTCGAGCCGTGGGATCATTCGCCCGGCCCTGCTGGGGCGACTGAAGTCGCGGCAACAACGGCCCGAAGTCCGCCTTCGCGGACTCCAAGCGCAGTCGAGTGCGCCACGCCGGCGGCACCGCGATTCAGGTCTCCCCCTCCCCTGCGCAGCGGGGGACGGGGGCCGGGGGGAGGGGGCTCTCGAGGCATGCACCGGCAGCCAGCCATCCGCGCTGATGTCATCCCAACCGAGGCCCCGGCTCCCTCGGGCGACTGAAGTCGCGGCAACAACGGCCCGAAGTCCGCCTTCGCGGACTGCAAGCGCAGTCGAGCGCACGGGGTCAGCCGGAGTGCGATTCAGGTCTCCCCCTCCCCTGCGCA
>NZ_DATBNB010000055.1 GCF_036554565.1 Longimicrobium sp.
GCGCAATCGCCAACGTGCTGGTCCGCATCGCCCGCGAGCTGGCGGCGTCGGGGATCGAGCCGCCGCTGCGGGTGGTGAAGCTGGCCTCGCGCGGCACCGAGGCCGACCAGGAGCTGGAAGGCGCCGGCGTGGAGCTGGTGAAGGACGAGCGGCTGGAGAGCCTGCTGGCTGAGGCCGACGAGACCGGTCTCCCCGTGGTGGTCGGCTCCACCGTGTGGTCGCTGTGGAAGCAGATGCGCGACATCAACCGCGCGGAGACGGAAAAGGAGTCCGGCCCGGAAATCCCCATCCGCTCGCTCTTCGACGTGATCGTGATCGACGAAGCGTCGCAGATGAAGGTGCCTGACGCGCTGATCGCCCTGTCGTCCATCCGCCGCGGCGGGCGCGTGGTGCTGTGCGGCGACGACCGGCAGCTCGCGCCCATCCTGCACGGCAGCTATCCGCGCGAGGAGACGTTGTTCGGCTCGGCCTTCACCCACTTCGCGGGGCACTTCGGGCGGATGGCGCTGCGCGAGAGCCGGCGGATGAACCGCGCCCTGGTCCGCTGGCCACGGCGGCTGTTCTATCAAGGCTTCGTGTCGATGGACCCCGACCGGCGCCTCTCCCTGTCATCGGAGGCGACCCCAACCGATCCGCTCGATGCGCTGCTGTGGGACGTGTTCCTGCGGCCCGAGGACGCCGTCGTCTTCTGCTCGTACGAAGGATTTCGCGCCACCGTGCGCAACCCGTTCGAAGCCGGCCTCGTCGCTCGCATCGCCCGTCTGGCGCGCGGCGGGATGATGGACCCGCAGACGGGCGATGCCTACACGCCGGAGCGCTTCCGATCGCACGCGCTGGCCGTCATCGCACCGCACCGCGCGCAGAACTCGGCGATCCTCGGCGAGTTGATCGCGGGAGGATGGCCCCGCGACGAGCTGCCTGTGGTGGACACCGTCGAGCGGATGCAGGGAAACGAGCGCGAGCTGATCATCGTTTCCTACGCGGTGGCGGATCGCGAGTACGCGGAGCGCGAGGCGGAGTTCCTGCTGAACCCCAACCGCTTCAACGTCTCGATCACGCGGCCCCGGTCCAAGCTGATCGTGTTCATGAGCGACGAGATCCTGCGCACCGTTCCGGGCGACGAGCAGGTGATGACGGATTCGATGGCCATCAAGGGCTATCCCGCGCACTTCCGATCCGTGCGGCAGCTGGAGATGGCGGCTCCCGACGGCACCCCGGTGCGGATGACGGTGAGGACGAGATCGCTCGCCGGTCCTTGATGCACGAGCGTTCGGAGGCGGACGAAAAAGCGGCCCCGGGCACGAGTGCCCGGGGCCGCTTCACAAACGGGTGCCGTCGCTCAGAAAGCGATGTTCAGGCCGATGCCGGCCGTGAAGTACTCCACGTCCAGCTCACTCTCCACCAAGCCGGCGAGGCCGGAAATCTCGGTGGCATACCGGCGGTAGCCGACGCCGGGCGTAAGGCGGACGTTGCGGGCCAGGCTCAGCGCAAGGCCGCCGCCGACCTCGAAGCCGATGTCCTCGTCGATACCGTCGTCGCTGCCGCCGATCTCCAACTGGTGGAACACCGCGCCGACGCCCACCCACGGCGCGACGCCCGCAAAGCGGGGCAGGGCAGTGGTCAACCCGGCCGAGAACCCCTGGTCGATGGCGTCGGCGTTGTCGCCGTCCTCGCCCAGATCGGTGCCAAAGCGCGTCTGGCTGAAGCTGCCGTAAACGCCCAGCCCCGGCGAAATGCCGATCGACACGCCGCCGCTGAAGCTGTGCCCCTCTTCCATCACGTCGCCGAAGTCACCGGTGGGCGCCGCATAATCCACGCGGCCCTCCAGCGAGAACGGAACCGGCGACTGGGCCGCCGCGTCACCTGCAATCACTGCCAGGGCCAGCGCTACGCCCGCAAACAAGCTCTTTCTCATCGTGCTTTCGACTACTGGTTGATGCCCGCCCGCCGACCGTCGGCGGAGCGGATGTGGCGGCATGGTTTGGCAAGCGACGGGCCGAAGTCGATACACGACAAGGAATTACCAGGATTCATCAGGCGTTTTCGGGCATACGGCAACGGTCGTGGAGATCCGGGCCGGCCCGGGTGTGTCCGCCCTGAAGGACGGACGCCCGCCGCGAGGGTGACACCGCGCGTAAGTCGTTGCGCGCCAAGAGGATTGACAGCGGGGGCGGGGGCGGTTAGATTAGTGGCGTCGGTTGAAAATATGGGTCATGGGGCTGTCATGGTTTCGACGTGTATGGTGAAGCCGTGGCTGCGTGCCGAGGTGCTCGGAGCACTCGTTAAACCTCCGGGAACTGTGTAACCGCGAACGATAACTTCGCCCTGGCTGCGTAAGTAGAGTCTTAACGGCTCCTTACCTCCCGTTTGTCGGTCAGCCCTGCTAGTGGCGGGCCGATGAGCGTCGACAAAAGCTAGCTGGCCTGCGTTTGGCGCCGTGACGGCGCAGGCGAGACTTTCACGGCTGGTTCGCGATGGGCCTCTCTCTGGCCGATGAGCGAGCGAGGAGAAAGAAACAGGGGGATACGCACGTAGACGCTGCGGGGGATCTGTAGGCGGACGCGGGTTCGACTCCCGCCAGCTCCATAGTTGTACGCTGCGCCGGACCGGGCAATTGCCTGGTCCGGCGTTTTGCGTATCCGGAAGTTCGGTACGGAGATACGAGAGAGGCCGGGTCCAGCGCATCGCTGGGCCCGGCCTCTCGTCGCTTCGTGCTTGTGCGTCCTACGCGGCGACGGGAATCGCGCGGCGGGTGCCGGCCAGACGGATTTCGCGGCAGCGCTCCGCCACCTCGTCGGCGGACAGGCGCTCCGCGGGATCCAGCGCGAGCAACCGGTGCAGAAGCCGGTGCACCATGGGAATCCGTGCATCCGTGGTCCAGCGGCCCAGGTGGTGGTCATGCGTATCGTGCGGCGAGCGCCCGGCCCACTCCTCCGCCGGCGGGAGTACGAACCCGCCTGACAGCGCCTCGAAGACCAGCCCGCCCAGCATGAACACGTCCGACGCAGTCGAACCCGGGTCGCCCGCGTCCAGCTCCGGGGGCCGCCAGTGCCAGGCGCCGGACCGCACAGGGTCGCCCTCGGGCCGGCCGGCGAACCCCGCCACGTGCGCAATTCCGAAGTCGGCCAGCACGGGCGGGGCGCCCACGCGATCCATCAGCACGTTGCCCAGGTGCAGGTCGCGGTGCACGATCGGCTGCGGCCGGCCGTGCATGAGGGATAGCGTGCGGGCCAGGAACTCGGTGAACTCCATCACCCGCGTAACGCGGCCGCGGAACCGCTCGGCGTAGCAGAAAGTGACGCCGTCGAACCAGCGCGCGGCCGTCTCGTGCCGCCGCATCACCATCCACCCCTGTTCGGTGTTCGCCGTGGCAGACCCGTGGTCCAGCAGCCGCACCACGCCCGGGCACTCCGCGCGGGCCAGCGACTCCAAGGCCGCCACCTCCCGCTCCATCCGCCAGCGCTGCCCTTCGATAGACAGGGCATGCCCCTCCAGCGCGGTCAGCCGCATCACCTTGGCCACACCACACTCGTCGTGCGGGCGGTCCGCGGGCGCGACGACGTACGTGTGCGCCTGCGCCCCGCTGGAAAGCGGTCGCACGATCCGCCACCCCGGAATGACGGGCGCGGCGAGGTTGATCAGGGTGCCAGGTGCGGTCAATTCAGGGCTCCTGCCCGGTGGTGCGTCTCGCGATCCGGGGACGTTCGAGGCTCGGCCAGGCTCCGTACCCGTAAAGGGTTGAGAGCGTGGCAAGCTGGCCCGCGTATCTGCCCTGGACTGCTGATTGGGTGGGGAATTGCGAAGGGGCGGCCTCGGCGGGCCGCCCCTTGGGATCAATATACAACCGCTACGTCTTTCGCGGCAGTGTCTTCAGCGACTCAGGCAACGAGCACCGCCCGCGCTCTCGGCTTCCGCTTGCGAGGGGCGCGACGGACCGGCTGGTCGTCCCCATCGACTAGCGCCTGTGGCTCCGGAGCCGGCTCTTCCTGACGGCGCACGCTTGTATCCGCGAACAAACGCTCGACGCGAACGCCCAGTGCGTTGGCGATGCGCGTGATGGTCAGCAACGTGGGATTCGCATCACTCCGCTCGATCTCGGCGATGCGCGGCTGGCTGAGCCCAGCGGCTTCGGCGAGTTGCTGCTGGGTCCACC
>NZ_DATBNB010000056.1 GCF_036554565.1 Longimicrobium sp.
CACGCAACGTCAACGCGCCGCCACGTCCGAGTGGAGTGCATACTAATCACTCCAGCGCACGTGTCCAGTTTGTTCTTTTTACGCCACGGACGACACTGTTTGCGCGTTGCTGGCCCGTGCGTACGCTTGTTGCCGAGTGGATGGCGGAAGACAGCGGAGGGGATCACAGCGAGGGCGTGAGGATGTCGGAAATCCGGGTTTCGGACTGGACCGAGCTGAACGAGCAGCTGTACCAGAACGCCTACAACGAGCAGATCGGGCGTATCCGCTCGTCGTACGTGTTCCGCGGCGTGTCGCAGGCGGACTACGCGCTCACCACCAGCCTGTGCCGGCTGGGGGGCGACTTCGCGCGGATGGAGCAGCACCTGCTGCGCAACTTTCGCAAGTACGCGCCGCGAAAGGGGCACGAGGTAGACTCCATCTGGAACTGGATGGCGCTGGGGCAGCACCACGGCCTCCCCACCCGGCTGATGGACTGGACGTTTTCGCCCCAGGTGGCCATGCACTTCGCCACCGCGCGGCTGGACCAGTTCGGCGCCGACGGGGTGATCTGGGCGGTGGATTTCGGGGCCGCGCACGCGCTGCTTCCCAAGACCCTCCGCGACGAGATGGAGTCCGAAGAGGCCGACGTGTTCACGGTCGAGATGCTCCAGCGGCGCGCCCAGACGCTGGAAGAGTTCGATGCGCTCGCCGACGAGGACTTCGTGGTGTTCCTGGAGCCGCCCTCGCTGGACGAGCGGATCGTCAACCAGTACGCCGTCTTCGCGCTCATGTCGAGCCCGGAGGCGAAGCTGGAGGACTGGATGCAGACGCACCCGGACCTGTTCCGGAAGATCGTGATCCCGGCCGAGCTCAAGTGGGAGGTGCGCGACAAGCTGGACCAGGCCAACGTCACCGAACGCGTGCTGCTCCCCGGCCTCGACGGCCTGAGCGCCTGGCTGAAGCGCTACTACAGCCCGCGGTGCCCCTGATGCTCATGGAAGCGGATGTTGCCGAGAGGAACCCGGCCGCACCGGATGCGTCTCCAGTCCGGCGGACCACCGAGCATCCCGTGGCGGAGATGGAGATCGCCGACGACGCCCTGGTGATCCTGGTCGGGCCGTCGGGGTGCGGAAAGAGCACCTTCGCCCGCACGCGCTTCCCCGCGAACGAGATCGTGTCGTCCGACGATTGCCGCCGCATGGTGTCGGACGACGAAGGGAGCCAGGCCGCGAGCCGCGCGGCCTTCGCGGTGTTCGACGCCCTCGTCTATGGCCGGCTCGCCCACGGCCGCAGGGCCGTCGCCGACGCCACCAACCTGTCGCCGTGGAGCCGGGAGCGGCTGCGCGAGATGGCCGCCGAGCACGGGCGCCCGGTGGTGGCCATCGCCTTCGACGCCCCGCTGGACCTGTGCGTCGCCCGGCAGCAGACGCGCGAGCGCCGCGTGGCCGCCGAGGTGGTGGAACTCCATCATGCGCACATGCAGCAAGCCCTCGCCGAGCTCCCCGGCGAGGGCTACACCCACCTGTACATCGTCCGTCCCAAGATCAAGCCCCGGCCGAGCGGACCTGCATACCGGTACGGAGATTTTCCGGAGCTGTTCTGGGATCTTCAGAAAGACGTGGAGCTCGACCCCGAGAACCCGTCCGTCATCGCTCGCGTGCTGCAGGAAGGGGATAGCAAGACCTTGTGGAAGCTCATTCCCCCGGAAACCCTGATCCGCCGCTTTCCCGAACTGGTCCTTCCCAACCACCTCCGCGCGTTCTGGACGCTCGTGATCCAGAAGATCAAGGAAGGGCGGAGCGCCGACGAATGGAGCGGCACCACCACCACGGAGGTACGCCCGATCAGGTAACTTCCTGGAGGCGCGCGATGTAGCCCGTGAGGCGTTCGGATACCTCGCCGAGCGACCGGGTGGCGCGCTCGATCTCTTCCAGCGTCTGCGCCTGCAGGCGCGCGGCTTCGGCGACGACGGTGGCGCCCTCGCCGTTGGCGTCGGCGATGCTCGCGACGGCGGCGAACTCGTCGCGCAGCCCCGCCAC
>NZ_DATBNB010000057.1 GCF_036554565.1 Longimicrobium sp.
ATCAAGCGTGCGTCGAGAGTGGCGGATCAGGGATCGGGCTCCGGCGAGGCGGCGCGACTGGCCCCACCGCCGACCGCACGGATGACACCTTCGGGATGGCGCCGACCAAGTGATACGACCACATTGCCGCACCATCCCTGATTGCCGCAGACGCAAGATCCTTCTCACGCCCCAGGAGCGACATCATGCGCATTCCCGCTACACGCGTTCTCATCCTGGCATTCTGTGCTGCCGCGTGTGGCCCTCGCGACGCTGGGAGCGGCGCCGAACGCGCGGAACGCGCGGAACGCGCGGACTCGGCCATTGCGGGGGCGGATTCAGCCGTTGTCGTCCGCGAGCTGACACTGGGCGACCGTGGGTGCTACCTGCAGGTGGAGGCGGGCGGGGTGCGCCGAGAGGAGATCGGGGCGATGGAGCTGTGCGAGCGCGCCGACCTCGTGGGGCGAACGGTGCGCCTGGGCCGAGCCCCCGGGGCGGTGCCCGCGATGTCGTGCCAGGGCGACCCGGAGTGCGCGCAGAGTGACACGGTAATGCTGGTGCACCGAGTGGATGTCGTGCCCTGACCGCGCGGCCACGCTCGTTCGCCCGTCTCAGGAGGGCGGCACCGGCCATGCCTGCAGGCCGGTCGTCCGGCGCGGCCCTGGTCAGGGATGCGGGCCGGACGAATCGGCCGCTGGCGGGATGGGCGGAACGTCCTGGCAGATGATGGGGACGCCCTCCGCCTGCAGGGGCGCGGCGCGGCGGTCCAGCTTTGCCGCTTCGCCCAGCGTGGACAGGTGCAGGTTCAGCATCAGACGCGATACGCCACCGGGTGAACGGAGGCCGCGCTCCCGGGCCTGCGCTTCGTAGTCCGATGCCTGGTTGCTGATGCGC
Organism: Longimicrobium sp.; assembly: GCF_036554565.1. Taxonomy (NCBI): domain Bacteria; kingdom Pseudomonadati; phylum Gemmatimonadota; class Longimicrobiia; order Longimicrobiales; family Longimicrobiaceae; genus Longimicrobium; species Longimicrobium sp. The sequence goes on from NZ_DATBNB010000057.1 coordinate 874, forward strand.
AGCGCCGATTCCAGCAGGTGGCGCATCATGCAGTGGAACGCGGGCGTGGCCTGCAACTGCTCGATCTCGCGTTCGATCACGGTCGATGCCGCCGGGAACCCGCCGGATCGGTAGGCCCCGTGGATCGTCCGGCGGATGCGGCGCGGGTCGCTGGGCGTGAACGACGAAAGCGGCGGCGGATCGGCGATGCGCTCGCGGAAGGCCGGCGTGTGCGCCATCGGCACGAAGTCGTCGCAGGTCACGCGGATGCCCGCCCGGAGGAAGCTCCTCGCGCGCCAGTCCACGTACCAGGCGACGGGGATGGCCAGCCGCTCGGTCCAGATCAGCCGCCGCGAGATGCCGCGCGACCGTCCGCCGGTCAGAGCGGAGTAGAGCGGCATCCGCTGGCGGTTCAGGTGCGCCGCCTCGCGCAGGTGGATCTCCATGCAGCGGGACGACGGCGCGTCGGCGGTGGCGGAATCCGTCGCGCCGACGCGGGATGAATCCGCCGACTGCGTCCATCCGGGCGCGGGGGCGCAGAGCGCGGCCGCGAGCAGCGCGAGGGAGAGGCACGCGCGAACCGCCATCATCCGAACGCGCGGATGTGCCACAGGTGCAGGGGCAGCACCAGCGCCATGGCCACGGCGGCGCTCAGCGTCTGCAGGCGTGCGTCCCACGGCTGCACCTTGGGCCAGGCGGGCAGGCGGCGCACGGACAGGTAGAGTGCCTGGCTGACCGTGCAGATCACGCCAGCGGCGAGCAGCCCCTCCACCGTCAGCCCGGTCGCGCCAACCGCCAAGCCGGCGGGAACGACGGCGAAGAAGCCCAGGATCGCACCGCTGGTCGCCAGGCTCGCCGCCGCCCGGCGGCGCCGCATGCCCACGTCGATCACGTGGGCCAGGATCACGATCATCAGCTGGGCCGCCACGACGCCCACGAACGGCACGTACAGGGGGTCCGGCGACGCGGGGCGGAGCCGTTCCGGGGCCAGCTTCTCCAATCCGCTGTTCAGAAAGAAGAGGCTGACGGGAACCAGCGCCACGTAGAACAGGCCACGGATGTGGTACGCCTGCGGCGCGTCCGGCGCCACGCGGCGCGAGGCGGCGAAGAAGCCGGCGAACCACAGCACCGCCAGCCCCGGCGCGATGGTCCACTCGCTGCCGCCCATCGCGTAGGCGCCGTACACGCCCAGCGCCAGCCCCATGGCGCTGCTCATGGCGACGAACCGATAGCGCCACGCCAGCAGCCCCACGAGCACGGTGATCACCAGCAGCGCCGCCAGCTGCCGCGCCACGAACCCCGCGGACTGCGGCGTCATGATGGAGAGCAGGAAGTACGTCGTCAGCGGCACCACCAGGTTGTCGCTCCCCTGGACGCTGATCCCCTCGAAGATGGTGACGGTCAGCGCGATCTGCGCCGCGATCAGCACGCTGGCGCCGCGGCCGATGTCCGTCAGCAGCAGCAGCGGCAGGTGCACGGCCAGGAAGGTTGTCAGGAAGAACGCGGCAGACCCCTCCAGGCTGCGCCGGTCCGTCTCCACCGCGTAGAATTGCCGTCCGTACTCCGTCCCCAACAGCGCGGCGAGGGTGTCCGACACCATCAGCACCAGCAGCGAGATCAGGTAGAAGACGGGCTCGTCCGCGGCGAGGAGGAAGACCAGGTAGATGGCGATCGGATAGTAGAT
>NZ_DATBNB010000058.1 GCF_036554565.1 Longimicrobium sp.
GTGGCCGCTCTCTCAGGATGACAACTCGATGGCGAGGCCGGCGCTGTCATCCTGAAGGAGCGGCCGCGGGGAACCGTCCGCTGCACCGTGGACGGCAGCGACTGAAGGATCCGCCACACACTGCACTTGACGCACCGGTGTGGCAGCTGCACGGAGTTCCAGCGGTGGCGCATCATCCGCGGAAACGCGACTGTGTGCCAGGGGATGGATCGGTGCGCTACGACGACTGTGTGGCGGATCCTTCGGTCGCTGCGAAGTCGTATGCACGGGGAGGTTCGGCGTGGCCGCTCTCTCAGGATGACAAATCGCTCGCCGAAGTGCGGATCGGTAGGCAGCAGGCCGTTGCTTCCGCACTCGCGAACTAACGCACTTACGCACTGCCCTTCATGCCAGAAGCAGCCGGCACCAAGACCGTCGTCAAGAACCGCAAGGCGCGCCACGAGTACCACATCCTGGACACGTGGGAAGCCGGCATCGCCCTGCAGGGGACGGAGGTAAAGGCGCTGCGGCAGGGGCGCGCCAACCTGCAGGACTCGTTCGCCCGGCTGAACGGGGGCGAAATGTGGCTCTACAACCTCCACATTTCGCCGTACGAGCAGGGAAACCGCTTCAACCACGACCCGCTGCGCCCCCGCAAGCTGCTGATGCACCGCAACGAGCTTCGCAAGCTCGTCGGACAGGTGGAGCAGAAGGGGCTCACGCTCGTTCCGCTCGACATCCACTTTTCGCGCGGGATCGCCAAGGTGAGCCTGGCGCTGGTGCGCGGAAAGCAGCTCCACGACAAGCGCCAGACGCTCAAGGAGCGCGACGACCAGCGCGACATGCAGCGCGCGATCAAGGGCAGCTGATGACCTTTCCCGGAGAAGCCCGCATGCGAGCGCTCCTCGTCCTGATCCTTTCGTTCGCCACCCTCCCCGGCTTCCTTCCCGCGCAGTCCGCCCCGTGGCGGCTGGAGGCGGGTGCCGATGTGACCTCGGTCGCCGAAGTGACCGACGCCGGCTACCCCGCAATCCCCGTGTCGGCGCTCTTGGGGCTGGGCGCGCGCGTCTCGTACGCGGGCGGCGACATCGTCGTCCACCTCGGCGGGCGCGAGGTGGGGCTGCGCGTGGATTCTCCCGGCGTGACGGCGGACGGGCGCACCTCGGTGATGGGCAGCCCCGTCTATTCCCGCGGTGGCGTGGTTTACGTGCCCACGGAGTTCCTGCGCATCCTCGCGGGCGCATCCGGGGGACTGCTCTCGGTCGATCCGCAGACGCGCATCGCCCGGGTGGACGCTGCGGCGCTCGCGAGTGCCGCATCCACGCCGACTGCGGTTCCCCCCGCTCCCGCTCCCTCGCCGCCGGCCGCGCAGACGCGCAGGCTGGTGGTGATCGACGCGGGGCACGGCGGGGTGGATCCCGGAGCGGTGGGGCCGAACGGCACGCGCGAAAAGATGGTGACGCTCGCCGTGTCCCGGCGCGTAGCCGAGCTGCTGCGTGACGATCCGCGCTTCGAGGTGCGGATGACGCGCGACCGCGACACGCTGATCGCCCTGCGCGACCGCGGCCGCATGGCCAACGGGTGGCGTGACGAGGGGCAGCCCGCGCTCTTCCTTTCCATCCACTGCAACGCCCACACGAGCCGCGCCGAGACGGGATACGAGACGTACTTCCTGTCCGAGGCGCGCACGGCCGACGCGCGGCGGGTGCAGCAGATGGAGGACGCCGCGGCGCAGTACGAGGAGCGGCCGCGGGGTACGGGGCTGGATTTCATCCTCAGCGACCTGCGCCAGAACCAGTACCTGCGCGAAAGCAGCGACTGGGCGCAGATGATCCAGAACCGCCTGCGCGAGGTGCATCCCGGCCCCAGCCGCGGGGTGAAGCAGGCGGGATTCGCCGTGCTGGTGGGTGCCTTCATGCCGGCCGTGCTGGTGGAGATCGGCTTCATCTCCAACCGTGCGGAAGAGTCGATGCTGGCGGATGCCCAGCAGCAGGAGACGATTGCGCGGCAGCTGGCGGCTGGTGTCCGCGACTTCTTCCAGGCAGCCGAGCGGCGCCAGGGCAGCTGATGCGTTCGGCCGTCGGCAGGCGGCCGTGCTTGAACTTCTTTCGGTCAGAGTCGATGAGTGGTACGATCGTAGTGATTGGCGGCGGCTTCAGCGGAACGCTGGTCGCCGCGAACTTGTTGCGCGCCGCCCCTGGTGTGCGGGTGATCCTGGTCAACCGCTCGGGATGGATGGCGCGCGGCGTGGCGTATGGAACGCGCACGGAGGCGCACGTGCTGAACGTGCCGGCTGGGCGCATGAGCGCGTACGCGGGGGACGACGAGCACTTCCTTCGCTTTGCGCGCGAGCGCGATCCCTCGGTCACCGGCGGCACCTTCGTGCCGCGGCGCCTGTATGGCGAGTACCTGGAGTCCGTGCTCGAGGAAGCCGAGGCGGGCGCGGCCCCGGGAAGCACGCTGGAGCACCGGGTTGACCACGTGCTCGACGTGCAGCCGGATGGGACCGGCGCGCGGGTTCGGCTGGCGGGCGGCGAGACGATCGTGGCCGATCGGGTGGTGCTGGCGCTCGGCAACTTCGCGCCGGCACATCCGCGCGTGGCCGACTCATCGTTCTATGCCCGCAGCCCGCGCTACGTGCGCGATCCGTGGCGGCCCGGTGCCCTGGACGCCGTGGCGCCGGACAGCCCGGTGCTGCTGCTGGGCACGGGGCTCACCATGATCGACGTGCTGCTGGACCTGCGCGCGCGCGGCCACCGCGGCCCGGTCACCGCCATTTCCCGGCGCGGGCTGATGCCGCTGGCGCACCGCGAGCACACCGCGCATCCCACCCGGGAGCACCTGCCGCCCGACCTGGCGGACGGCCCCGCGACTGCCCGCGCCTACCTGCGGTCAGTACGCAGGCACGTGCGCACCGTGGCGGCGCAGGCGCTGGACTGGCGGGAGGTGATCGCCGCGCTGCGGCCGCTGACCGTGGCCCTGTGGAAGCGCCTGCCGGTGGCGGAGCGCCGCCGTTTCCTGCGGCACGTGGCGGTGTACTGGGACGTGCACCGCCACCGCGCCGCTCCCCAGCTGTCCGCTCGCCTCGCCGGGCTGGTGGCGGAGGGGCAGGTGCAGCCCCAGGCGGGTCGCGTGCTGTCCTATGCCGAACGGGAAGACGGCGTCGACGTCACCTTCCGCCCGCGCGGCGCCGCGGAGCCGACGACGCTGACCGTGGGCGCGGTGATCAACTGCACGGGTCCCGCGAGCGATCCGCGCACGCTGGAAGAGCCGCTGCTGCAGGCCATGAGCGCGCGAGGGCTGCTGGCCCGCGACCCGCTGGGACTGGGCATCGAGGTGGGCGATGGATACGCGGTGCGCGACGCGGAGGGGCGCGACTCCGAGGTCCTGTTCTACGTCGGACCGTTCCTCAAGGCGCGAGACTGGGAGGCCACCGCCGTGCCGGAGCTTCGCGTGCACGCGGCGAAGCTGGCCGAGGTCTTGGCCGCGTCGCTGGATCGGGCCGCACCTGACCCGGCGCTCGCGCCTGCCTGACCGATCCGCGCCGGCCCGCCGTGGACCCCCCGGCGGGCCGGCGTGTACGTACGGAACCGCTTACCCACCAAACGCTTTCCGCCGTGAGTCAGCCGACCCCCATCATTGCCCTCGACGTGCCGTCGCGCCGCGAGGCCGAGGCCCTGCTGGACCAGTTGGGTCCCGCGGCGGACTTCGTGAAGGTGGGGCTTCAGCTGTTCACGGCGGAGGGGCCGGACGTCGTTCGCGCGATGACGGACCGCGGATGCCGGGTATTCCTGGACCTGAAGCTGCACGACATCCCGAACACGGTGGCGCACGCCGTGGAGTCTGCCGCGCTCCTGGGTGTTGACCTGCTGACGCTTCACGCCTCCGGCGGCGCGACGATGATGCGCGCCGCGCGGTCCGCCGCTGGCGAGAGCGGTCCCAAGCTGTTGGCTGTCACCGTGCTCACGTCGCTCTCCGATGCCGAAGTGGCAGAGGCGTGGGGGCGGGATTCGCTCTCGGTCGCGGCTGAGGTGGGGCGCCTGGCCCGGCTGGCGGAAGGGGCGGGGATGGATGGCGTGGTCGCCTCCGTCCGCGAGCTGCCGACCGTCCGCGCCGTAACGGGAGCGGGATTCCTGACGCTGACGCCGGGCATCCGCCTGGCCGGTGACGACGTGGGCGACCAGACGCGCGTCGCCACCCCGGCCGAGGCGGCGCGGCTGGGCGCGGATTACGTGGTGCTCGGCCGGTCCGTCACGACCGCGGCGGACCCCGCCGGGGCGCTGGCCCGGGCGGTCCGCGAGCTGAACGAAGCCGTATCGGAAGGGATTGCGGGATAGATGAAGACCATTCGCTGGATACCGATCGCGTTCGCGCTGCTGCTGGCGCTCCTCGCGCCCCGTGCGGCGACGGCGCAGCAGGCGCCCGCGCCTCTGCAGAACTTCGTCGGCACCGTCGCACGGCTGTGGGCGGATGGAAACGCGGAGGACATCGTGGACTTGGCGGCGAGCGGGCGCATCGTGCTGGACCTGGCGGGAGAGGGCCCCGGCGAGGTGCAGGAGCGCAACGCCGCCGCTGCGCTGCGGCGTCTGTTCAGCGCTCGCGAAACGGTGTCTACCCGCACCACGCAGGTGGCCATCTCCGGCGGTACTCCGCTCCGCGGCTTCGGCGAGCTGACGTGGGTGGCGCGCCCCAAGGGCGTCACCGACACCGAGGCGTCCGTCGTCTACATCGGCGCCGTGTGGGACGGACGCGCGTGGCGGCTGCGCGAACTTCGTGTGCTGCGGTAGGGGCCGCTCGCGGACCCAACTCCGCTGGGGCGAATGAATTCGCGGCAACGACGGCCCGAAGTCCGCCTTCGCGGACTGCTTCTCATCGGCCGCGCTGACACGCGTCCGGGTGCGCTGCAAACTATCGCTGCGCACCCGTTGTCATCCTGAGCCCCAGGTGCGCCGCATTTGCCCGCAAACCGCTGTTCGCGGGGCGAAGGATCTAAGCCGGCGCCTTTCGGTCTGGGCGCGGTAGCGGTCCCCTTGCGTGGGCCTCAGCTGCCGTGGGCCCTCACCCGGCCGCGCTGACACGCGTGCCACCCTCTCCCGCAAGCGGGAGAGGGTGTACACATCAGCCTGGGGGCGTGCTCCGGCAGGAAGTGGTGCACGAAAGCTGTCATCCTGAGCCCCAGGCGCACCGCACTTCCCCGCACACCACGGCTCGCGGGGCGAAGGATCTAACCGCGGAAGCCTCTCCCTCCGGGCGCGGCAGCGGTCACCCATGCCGAGGCCGCTCCGTCCGAATGCGAGAGCCCTGCCGAAGTGCAATCGAATTCTCCCCCTCTCCCGCTTGCGGGAGAGGGGGCCGGGGGGAGAGGGCGGCCGAGGCATGCGCCGGAGCCAGTCGGAACGCCGCACAGGTCGTGAACGAGTTCCGCCGCAGCACGACACGAGTGGGGGCGCACAGGACTGACTCCCTTCCCCCGCGGGGTTTGCGGGGGAAGGGCTGGGGATGGGGGCGCCCGCCGCATGCGCCGGACCCGGTCGAAACGCTCCCTCACCCGCCAGGGAACAGCCGAGGCCACGGCACCCGTGACCGCTGCCGCGCCCAGGCTGAGAAGTGGCGCACGCTGGATCCTTCGGCCCGCGAAGAGTGGTGTGTGGGCAGGTCCGGCGCGCCTGGGCCTCAGGATGACAGGGCTGGGCGCGCAGGGCGGGCAGGGGCGGGGCCGCGCAGGGCGGGGCGCGGCGGCGCGCGAGGGTTGACACGCAAACCGCGCCTCGTCTACGTTCGCCCTTCCAACGCACCCTCGTTCCCAGCCCGAACCGCAGCGCCGCGCGCCGATGATCCAGGCAGATACCGTAGCCCTGGTAGAGCTCAGCCAACTCCGCGAGCGGTGGGCCGAGCGCTTCAGCTGGGACGCGCTGGCCGCGACGGGGCTGCAGGTGCTGGGCGCGCTGGTGGTGGGCTTCTTGGCGTACGCGCTGCTCGTTCTGGTGCTGCGCCGCGCCGAACGGGCCATCGGCACGCCGACGCCGGGCGTGATCTCGGCCCAGGAGCAGCGCGCCCGCACCCTGCTGAGCCTGATGCGCAGCGTGGGCGTGGTGCTGATCATCCTGGCCACCATCGTCATGACGCTGGGTGCGCTGGGCGTGAACGTGGGCCCGCTGCTGGCCGGCGCCGGCGTCATCGGCCTCGCGTTCTCGTTCGGCGCGCAGTCGCTGGTAAAGGACGTGATCACCGGCCTGTTCATGCTGTTCGAGAACCAGTTCGGCGTGGGCGACGTCATCCGCATCGAGGGCGTCAGCGGCGCGGTGGAAACCATCACCCTGCGCGTGGTGACGCTGCGCGACGTGCACGGCGTCGTCCACATCGTTCCCAACGGCGAGATCAAGAAGGTCAGCAACCTCACCCGCACCTGGTCGCGGGCGGTGCTGGACGTGAGCATCGCCTACCGCGAAGACCCCGACCGCGTGATGGGCGTGCTTCGCGACATCGGCCGCGAGCTGTACGAAGATCCCCAGTGGAAGCCGCTGATGGTGGAGCCGGTGGTGGTGCCGGGGATCGAGACGTTCGGCGAGTCGGCCCTCAGCATCCGCGTGATGGCCAAGACGCTGCCGCTGAAGCAGTGGGACGTGGCGCGCGAGCTCCGGCGGCGCATCAAGCTGCGGTTCGACCAGGAGGGGATCGAGATCCCCATCCCTCACCAGACGGTGTACTGGGGCGAGGGGCAGAATCCCCCCGCTCTCGCGGCCGCGGGCGTCTCGGCGCCGGGCGACACGGACGATCCTTCCTCCACGGATGGCAATGATGATGGGTAGCAGGCGATGTAGGCAGGCGGTGCGCTGAACACCGTTTCTTGCCGCGGGCGCACCGGTGCGCCCGCGATCGCCCGTCATCCATCGAAAGACCAGAGCCATGCCGCTGACGTTCTACAATACGCTCACCCGCCGCGAAGAAGAGTTCGTCCCCCTGCAGGCAGGCAAGGTGGGGATGTACGTGTGCGGCCCCACCGTGTACGCGGCGCCGCACATCGGCAACCTGCGCACGTTCTTCTTTTCCGACATCCTGCGGAAGTACCTGGAGTACCGCGGCTACGACGTGCGTTTCGTGATGAACCTGACGGACGTCGACGACAAGACGATCCGCGGGGCCATGCAGAAGGGCGTAAAGCTGAACGACTACACGCAGCCGTTCATCGACTCCCTGTTCCGCGACTTCGAGCAGCTGGGCATCCGCCGGGCCGACGTGCACCCGCGCGCCACGCACTACGTCGACGGGATGATCGACATCATCCGCCGGCTGGAGGAGCGCGGGCTGGCGTACGAGTCGGAGGGCTCGGTGTACTTCGACATCTCAGAGTTCGCCGGCTACGGCAAGCTGTCGAAGGTGGACGTTTCCGCCGGCCGCCGCGGCGAGCGGGTGGCGGCCGACGAGTACGACAAGGACGACGTCCGCGACTTCGTGCTGTGGAAGTCGGTGAAGCCCGAGGACGAGGAAGTGGGCGCGGTGTGGGACACGCCGTGGGGGAGGGGGCGGCCCGGGTGGCACATCGAGTGCTCGGCCATGTCATTCGCGGAGCTGGGCGAAACGTTCGACATCCACGCGGGGGGCGTGGACCTGGTGTTTCCGCACCACGAGGACGAGATCGCCCAGTCGGAGGGCGCCACGGGCAAGGAGTTCGTGCGCTACTGGCTCCATGGCGAGTTCCTGCTGCTGGACGGCGGGAAGATGGCCAAGTCAACGGGCAACATCTTCAACCTGGGCGACCTGGTGGAGCGGGGGATACGCCCGTCGTCCATCCGCTACCTGTTCCTGACGGCGCACTACCGCAGCAAGCTCAACTTCACCTTCGAGGGGCTGGCCTCCGCGGCCGAGGCGGTGCGCCGCATCCGCGACGCGCGCGACCGCCTGCGCGAGCACCCGGCGGCGCGCGACCCCGATCCCATGGACACGCCGTCGCTGCACACCGCCGCCGACGAGGCGCAGGCGGCGTTCACGGCGGCCATGGACCAGGACCTGAACACCAGCGTGGCGCTCGCGACGTTGCATGAGCTGGTGAACCGGGTCAACGCGCGCCTGCATGAGCTGGGGACGACTGCCATCAGCCACGCCGAGCGCGACGCGGCGCTGCGGGCGTTCGAGCGCATCGATTCCGTGTTCGGCTTCATCGCCCTCTCCGAAGCGGAGAGCGCGGTGGACGAGGACCTGTCCGCGTGGGTGGAGGAGCGGATCGCGGCGCGGCAGGCGGCCCGCAAGGCGCGCGACTTCGCCCAGGCCGACGCCATCCGAGACGAGATCGTCGCGCGCGGTATCGTGCTGGAGGATACGCCGCAGGGTCCGCGCTGGCGTGTGGACGCGTGAGTGCGTCCGGATCGTCATCCTGAAGGAGCGGCC
>NZ_DATBNB010000059.1 GCF_036554565.1 Longimicrobium sp.
GGCGCTGCCGCACATCGATCGCGAAACGATGGCCCCCGCGGCCGGGTTGCGCCGCGGCGCGTACGTGCTGGCGGATGCGGAGGGCGGCGACCCGCACGCCATCCTGATCGCCAGCGGCTCGGAAGTCGCGGTCGCCCTGGAGGCGCGGACCGCGCTGGAGTCTGATGGAATCCGCGCGCGGGTGGTGAGCATGCCCAGCTGGGCGCTCTTTGCCCAGCAGCCCAGGGAGTATCGCGACGAGGTGATCCCGCCGGCCGTCAAGGCGCGCGTGGCCATCGAAGCCGCGCACCCCATGGGCTGGCACCGCTGGGTGGGCGAGGGCGAGGTGATCGGGATCAGCCACTTCGGCGCCTCGGCGCCGGCGACGCGCGTGTTCCAGGAGCTGGGCTTCAGCGCCGAGAACGTCGCGGCCAAGGCCAAGGGGCTGCTGGGGATCGGCAGCGGCCACGCGCAGGGCGCCGGCGACGCCGGGCCGACGGCGCACGGGACGGACGAACACTGAACCAGTGCGAAAGTGCGAAAGTACCAAGTGCGAAAGTAACTGCAGTTCACTCTCGCACTCTCGCACTCTCGCACTCTCGCACTCTCGCACTTTCGCACTTTCACCCCCGACGGGGAGAGCGATAACACCATGGCCGAAACCAAGCATCCGACCGACGCGGTGCGCGATGAGGGCAATCCGCTGCACGAGCTTCACGCGCTGGGGCAGAGCGTGTGGCTGGACTACATCCGCCGCGGCATCCTGGACAACGGCGAGCTGGAGGAGATGATCCGCCGCTACGACCTGCGCGGCGTGACCTCCAATCCCTCCATCTTCGAGCAGGCCATCGGCGACAGCACCGACTACGACGACGCCGTGGGCGAGCTGGCGGCGTCGCAGGCGGGCGCGTCTGCCGCGTACGAGTCGCTGGCGGTGGAGGACATCCGCCGCGCCTGCGACCTGTTCCGCGGCGTGTACGATCGCGCCGAGGGCCAGGACGGCTTCGTTTCGCTGGAAGTATCTCCCGAGCTGGCGCACGACACGCAGGGCACGCTGGACGAGGCACGGCGCCTCCGCGAGGCGGTGGACCGGCCCAACCTGATGATCAAGGTGCCGGGCACCGAGGCGGGCATCCCCGCCATCGAGCAGCTGCTGGCGGACGGCTTCAACGTCAACATCACCCTGCTGTTCTCGGTGAAGAACTACGAGCAGGTGATGGAGGCGTACCTGCGCGGACTGGAGCGGCGTCAGCAGGCCGGGCAGCCGCTGGACCGCGTAGCGTCGGTCGCATCGTTCTTCGTGTCGCGCGTGGACTCGGCCGTGGATGCGCAGTTGGAGAAGCTCGCGTGCTCGGCCGCGGACGACGGGCAGGCGGCGCTTGCCCGTGCGATGTCCGGTAAGGCGGCCGTCGCGAACGCCAAGCTGGCGTACGAGCGCTTCGCCCAGGTGTTCTCGGGTGCGCGGTGGGAGCGGCTGGCCTCCGCCGGTGCCCGGGTGCAGAGGCCGCTGTGGGCCAGCACTTCCACCAAGAGCGCGGCGTACCGCGACGTAATCTACGTGGAGGAGCTGATCGGTCCACACACGGTGAACACCATGCCGCTGAACACCGTGGAGGCCTTCGCCGACCACGGGGTGGCGCGGCGGACCGTGGACCAGGACGTGGAGGCGGCCCACCAGGACCTGCGCACGCTGGCGGACCTTGGCATCGACATGGACGCGGTGACCGACCAGCTGCAGCGCGAGGGCGTCGACAAGTTCATCAAGTCGTTCCGCGAGCTGATCGGCTCGGTGGAAAGCAAGCTGGCGCGCGTGGCCCAGGGCGCCTGATTCCGCCGTTCTCGACGTTCGAAGCTCCCCGGCCGTTCGCGGCTGGGGAGCTTTTTCGTACCCCAT
>NZ_DATBNB010000060.1 GCF_036554565.1 Longimicrobium sp.
CGGCGTACGAGGACAAGGTGGCGCGCCAGGGCATTCGCCTGGCCGACCTGCGCGACTGGACGCGCGCCCAGGAGGCGCTGCGCCGCGCCGCGGCCCGCGTCAACGAGCGGCTGCAGCTGTTCCAGTCCGACGAGCGGGTAGACGAGGCGGCGCTGATCGAGGAGGTGGGCTCCATCCGCGAGCGCCTGCTGGCCATTTCCGTCGATACCGGGCGCGTGATCCACGATGCTCTGCGCGCCGGGCAGAAGGTGCTGCTGGAAGGCGCCCAGGGCGCGCTGCTGGACGTGGACCACGGCACCTATCCGTACGTCACCTCGTCCAACACCACCGCCGGCGGCGCGGCGCTGGGCGTGGGCATCGGCCCGACGATGGTGGACGACGTGATCGGCGTGGTGAAGGCGTATACCACCCGCGTGGGCGAAGGCCCCCTGCCCACCGAGTTCCCGTCGCCCATGCAGGAGCAGGTGCGCGAGCTGGGCGGCGAGTACGGCGCCACCACCGGCCGCCCCCGCCGCTGCGGCTGGTTTGACGCCGTCGTGGTGCGCTACGCCGCTCGCGTGAACGGCCTGACGGGGCTGGCCGTCACCAAGATGGACGTGCTCGACACGCTCCCGGAGCTGAAGATCGCCGTCTCGTACCGCGCCGAAGGCCAGGAGCTGGACGACTTTCCCGGCGACCTGGGGCTGCTGGAGGCCGCGGAGCCGGTGTACGAGACGCTCCCGGGATGGCAGTCATCCACGGCCGGCGCGCGCCGCTGGGAAGACCTGCCCGAGGCGGCGCAGGCGTATCTCCGCCGACTGTCGGAGCTTACGGAGACGCCCATCTGGTACGTGTCGGTCGGCACGCGCCGCGACCAGATCATCCACGTGCGGCCCTGAGCCGCGCGGAGGGTCCGGGCGGCTTGGCACGGCGGGCGCACTCAATGCGCCCGCCGTCGTTTCAAGGAAGGGATGGCAGTTTGCGATGAACGACATGATCGATCCCACTGACGCGCGGGACGTCGACGCGGCGCTGCGGCACGTAAAGCCGTCCGTCCGGTCGCTGGGCGCGTACACGCTCAAGCCGTACGAGCCGCGCATCAAGCTCAACCAGAACGAGAGCCCGTACGACGTGCCGCGGGCGCTCAAGGACCGCATCCAGGCGCAGCTCGCCGAGCGGCCCTGGAACCGCTATCCGCCGTTCGTGGCCTCCAACTTCATCCAGGCCGTCAGCGAGGCCACGCGGTGGCCGTCGACGGGCATCCTGGTGGCCAACGGCTCGAACGAGCTGATCCAGGCGGTGCTCTCCGTTACCGTGGGCCCGGGCGTGTCCGTCGTCATCCCCGAGCCCACCTTCACGCTCTATCGGCTGATGACGGAGGTGAATGGCGGCACCGTCGCGTCCGTTCCCCTGAAGGACGACCTGTCGTTCGACGTGGACGCCATCATCGGCGCCGCGCGCGAGACGGACGCGGCCGTGATCGTCCTTTGCACCCCCAACAATCCCACCGGTGGGGCGCTCGGCGAAGAGGAGATTCGCCGCATCCACGACGAGACGGATGCGCTGATCCTGCTGGACCAGGCATACGTGGAGTTCGGCGGGTTCGACGCCATTCCCATGCTCGACGAGCGCCCGCGGCTGGTGGTGCTGCGCACGTTCAGCAAGGCGATGGCGATGGCGGGGCTGCGCGCCGGCTACATGCTGGCCCATCCGTCTCTCGCCGCGGAGGTGCACAAGGCCAAGCTGCCGTACAACATCAACTTCTTCACCGAAGTTGCCGCCGCCGAGGTGCTACGCTGCCGCAGCGAGCTGGCGCCCATGGTGCACGAGATCGCGGGCGAGCGCGACCGGATCCATGAAGCACTGCGCGCGATCCCGGGGCTGCACGTCTATCCGAGCGCGGCCAACTTCCTGGTCTTTCGCGTGGAATCACCCAGCGTCACGCACACGGAACTTTTCGACCGGCTGCTGGCGGAATACGGAATCCTGGTGCGCGACGTGTCAAAGTATCCCATGCTCGACAGGTGCCTGCGCGTGAACGCCGGGACGCCGACGGAGAACGACGCGTTCCTGGATGCGGTGCGCACGATCATGACGGAGGACCAGGGATGAGCCGTACGGGAGAGCGCCAGCGGAAGACGCGCGAAACGGAGATCCGCGTCCGCATCGACCTGGATGGAACGGGCGAAGCCGCCGTCCGTACGGGGATCGGGTTCTTCGATCATATGCTGGACGCGCTGGCCCGCCACGGCATGTTCAGCCTGGAGGTGGAGTGCGCGGGCGACCTTCACATCGACGCGCACCACACGGTGGAAGACGTGGGGATCGCGCTGGGCGGCGCCTTCCTGGACGCGCTGGGCGACAAGCGCGGCATCGTGCGCTACGCGGATGCGACGGTGCCGCTGGACGAGGCGCTGGTGCGCGCCGTAGTGGACGTGTCCGGCCGCCCATTCCTGCACTTCTACGTGCCCCTGCCGATGGACCAGCCGATGATCGGGCAGTTCGACGCGGCGCTCTCCGCCGAGTTCTGGCGCGGATTCGCCATGGAGGCGCGCCTGACCATGCACCTGGACGGCCTGCGCGGCGACAACGCACACCACGTGGTCGAAGCCACCTTCAAGGCCGCGGCGCGCGCGCTGGACGCCGCCACGCGGATCGACGAGCGCCGCGCGGGCGAGGTGCCCTCCACCAAGGGAGCGCTGTGACGCGGCCGCACGTGGTTCTGCTGGACTACGGCGCGGGAAACCTGCGCTCCGTCGCCAAGGCGTTCGAGCACGAGGGCGCTGACGTAACGATGACGGACGACCCGGCCGTCGCGCGCGCGGCGGACCGGCTGGTGCTCCCCGGCCAGGGGCACTTCGGGCAGTGCATGACGCGGCTGGAGAAGACGGGGCTGGGCGATGCCGTCCGCGAGCACGTGTCCGGCGGGCGCCCGTTCATCGGCATCTGCGTAGGGATGCAGCTGCTGTACGAGGGCAGCGACGAGGCGCCGGGCGTGAGCGGCCTGGGGATGCTCCCCGGCACCGTGCGTCGCATTCCCACGGACCTGCCGCTGCCGCACGTGGGGTGGAACTCGGTGGAGTTCATCCGCGGTGCCGAGGCCGATCCCGTGCTGGCGGGGGTGGCGGGGCCGGAGCCGCGCTGGTTCTACCACGTGCACTCGTTCGCGGTTCTGGACGACGACAGCGAGACCGTTTTGGGCCGCTGCCGGTACGACGCGGCCTTCGCCAGCATCGTGGGGCGCAACAACGTGTGGGGAATCCAGTTCCACCCCGAAAAGAGCCAGGAAGACGGGCTGCGGATCCTGGGGAACTTCTCGCGGCTCTGAACCCGGACGCTCCGATGGCGCCACAGGCATGTACGGAGTGCGCGCTTGTGGCGGATTCAGGCTCGTTGCGCGGCTCGTAAATCCCGTTTACCCTTCCGCTTAGGAGAGCGGGGGACGTCCACGGGAGGAGGCCGATGCACACCTGGAAGCTGAAGAACGCGCAGCACCGATTGCGGGAACTCGTCCGCCTGGCGCTGACGAAGGAGCCGCAGCGCCTGTCGAACGGCAAGGACGCGGTGGTCGTGATCGCCGCGAGCGAGTACGACCGCCTGCTGGGCGGCAGGGCCCCACGGGCGCCGCAGATAGCGCCGGCTGCGGCTGGGGAGCGGAGAACGCGGCCGTCATTCCTCGCGCGAATCAAGAACGCGCGAGGCGGCAGGCGAGTCACCGGGCGCGAGCCGGATGTTTCGGAGGAGCGCCGCGACGCTCCCGTCCGCTCGGCGGAGCGGCCAGCCCCAGGCGAGCCAGGGAGCGATCGGCAATGGGTTTGGGAGTGGGATGAAGAGGCCCAACGCTGGGCTCTGCCTTGGGAGAAGGATCTGGCCCCGGGAGAATACCCCCCCTGGAGATCCTGAACCGGGCGAAGAACTCGCCGCTGGCACAGGCATTTCGCACGGGGGAGATCACGGAGGAGGAGTGGGACGAGGTCATGCGGCGCCCGGAGTGCTGAGGCATGCGCTTCCTCCTCGACACCAACCTGCTCTCCGAGCCTACACGCAAGCGATCCGATCTGGGGGTGGAGGCGTGGATCGCGGCTCAGGAACCGGCGGAACTTGCGATCAGCGTCATCTCCCTCGGCGAAATCGAACGGGGCGTGATTCTCCTGCGCCCCGGGCCGCGGAAGGAGGAACTTCGCAGCTGGCTGGACGAGGAGAGTCTGGTCGCGTACAAGGACCGCACTGTCTCCGTCGACAAAGCGATCGCGCTGGAGTGGGGACGAATCTCTGCCGACGCGGTTCGCACGGGCCGGGGGCTCCCCGAATCCGATGGCCTGCTTGTCGCGACAGCGATCGTGCTGAACCTGACGCTGGTCACCCGCAACGAGCGGCACTGCGCCGGCTGGGGCGCACCGCTCATCAACCCGTGGTCTGGCGAAACGCGTGACTGACTTCTTCAAGGGACACGGCCTGGGCAACGACTACATCGCCCTGGCGATGGAGGGCCTGGGCTTCGAGTTGACGCCGCCCGCCGTGCGCCTGCTCTGCGACCGGCACACCGGGGTGGGCTCCGACGGCATCCTGGCGCGCGTCCCCTCGTCCGCGGGCGATTTCGGCCTGCGCATCTTCAACCCCGACGGCAGCGAGGCCGAGAAAAGCGGCAACGGGCTGCGCATCTTCGCCGCGTACCTGCTGGAGCAGGGCGAGGTGGAGGAGCGCGTGCCCTTCACGGTGGATACGCCCGGCGGCATCGTCCGCATGGAGGTGCTTCAGGTGTCGAACGACGGCGTGCTGTCCGTGGAGGTGGAGATGGGCACCGCCACCTTCCGCAGCGCCGACGTGGGCCTTCCCGGGCCGGACCGCGAGACGGAGGACGAGCCGCTGGAGCTGGCATCGGGCGACGTGGTGCGCATCAACACGGTGTCCATCGGCAACCCGCACTGCGTGGTGTTCGCCGACGAGCTGGACCTGGACGACCTTCGCCGGCGCGCGCCGCAGATCAGCACGCATCCCAACTTCGAGCGTGGCGTGAACGTGCAGTTCGCCGTGCCGATGGAGCCGGACGGCGTGGATGCCTGGGTGTGGGAGCGCGGGGCGGGCGAGACTCGGGCCTCCGGCTCCAGCGCCTGCGCGGTGGCCGCGGCGGCGGTGAGGCGCGGCATGGTGTCGGAGCGGCAGGTGGCGGTCCGCATGCCCGGGGGCACCCTGCACGTGCACGTGCGCGACGACTGGTCGCTCGTGCTGCGGGGCCCGGTGGAGTCCGTGTACCGCGGCACGCTGACGGAGGGGATGCTGCGCCGGCTGGGGATTTTGGGATGAGCCTGGCGAAGCGCATCATCCCCTGCCTGGACGTCAAGGACGGGCGGGTGGTGAAGGGAATCCAGTTCGTGGGGCTGCGCGACGCGGGCGACCCCGTGGAGCAGGCCGTCCGCTACGACGAGCAACGCGCGGACGAGCTCTGCTTCCTGGACATCACCGCCAGCCACGAGGGCCGCGCGTCGATGCTCGACGTCATTCGGCGCACGGCGGACAGCATCTTCATTCCGTTCACGGTGGGCGGCGGCATCCGCTCGGTCGACGACTTCAACGCCATCCTGGGCGCCGGGGCCGACAAGGTGGCCGTCAACACCGCCGCGCTGGCCGACCCGGACCTGGTGCGGCGCGCGGCCGACCACTACGGCTCGCAGTGCGTGGTGGTGGCCGTCGATGCGCGGCGCACCGCCACAGGTGACGTGGAGAGCGGCTGGGAGGTGTACACGCATGGCGGCCGCAAGCCCACGGGCATCGACGCCGTGGCGTGGGCGCGGCGCGCGCAGGAGCTGGGCGCGGGAGAGATCCTGCTGACTTCCATGGACCGGGACGGCACCCGCGACGGCTACGACCTGCCGCTGCTGGAGGCGGTCAGCCGCGAGGTGCGCATCCCCGTCATCGCGTCGGGCGGCGCGGGGGCGCTGGAGCATCTGGACAGCGCCCTGGCGGCGGGCGCGCACGCCGTGCTGGCGGCGTCGATCTTCCATTTCGGCGAGTACACGCTGGCCGAGGCGCGCCGGTACCTGGCCGCGCGCGGGCACCCCGTGCGGCAGTAGTCCGGCGGCGCGGCGCGGCCCTTGCCGTTCGCGGGGCAAGGTCGGTGGTTTTGCAATGGCGACGGGCGCCCGGCGGCGGCCCCGAACGGAGGAGAGAAACGTTGAAGCACGGAATTTTGCGTAGCCTGGCCCTGGCCGCGCTGGTTGGTTCGCTTGCCGCGTGCGGTGGCGACAACGGCGGCGGGACGGAAAAGGGAAAGAGTGCCGCCGCGGGCGACACCGGTAAGGCCGCCGCGGGGGCACAGCCCACGCCGCAGCGCCCCGCGACCAGCTTCGCGCTGGGCAGCACCGCGGCGCAGGCCCAGGCGTGCCAGCAGCAGCGGCAGGCCCGGCTGGACTCGGCAGCCGCCGCGCTGCAGGCGGATTCCACGGCCAAGCGGCCGGGAGCGGGACGCAATCCGCTGTTCGCCAAGGAAAAGGGCTGGTATCCCAAGATGCCGGCGTTCGCCGACGGCTCGCTGCTGCCGTGCAACCGCATCGTGGTGTACTACGGCAATCCCAACTCCAAGAAGATGGGTGCTCTCGGCGAGTACCCGCGCGACGAGATGCTCGCCCGGCTGAACCGCCAGGTGCAGGCGTGGCGCCAGGCCGATCCCGGCACGCCCGTGATCCCGGGGCTTCACCTGATCGCCGTCGTGGCGCAGGGCGATCCCGGGCCGTCGGGCAAGTACCGCGCGCAGATTCGCGACGCGCAGGTCGACTCCATCCACCAGATGGCCAAGTCGATCAACGGCATCATGTTCATCGACGTGCAGGTGGGCAACGACGACATCCGCAACATCATGCCGCGCTTCGAGGAGTTCCTGAAGCGGCCGGACGTGCACTTTGCCGTCGACCCCGAGTTCTACATGCGAGGTGGCGTGGTGCCCGGCCGAAAGATCGGGACGATGTACGCGGCCGACATCAACTACGTGATGGACGAGCTGACGCGCATCGTGCGGGAGAACAACCTGCCGCCCAAGGTGCTGATCATCCACCGCTTCACCCGCAACATGGTGCCCGATGTGCAGAACGTCAGGCTGCGTCCGGAGGTGCAGTTCGTTCTGCACATGGACGGGTGGGGAGCGCCGTGGCTGAAGTACGACTCGTACCGCGACTATGTCGCCGCGTACCCGGCGCAGTACACGGGGTGGAAGAACTTCTACCACAACGACACCAAGAAGGGTGACCCGCTCACCTCGCCGCAGGACCTGATCCAGCTGTTCCCGGAACCGCTCTACGTGCAGTATCAGTAGCGGACGCAGTACGGCGAACGAGAGGCGCCGGCCCCCGCGGGTCGGCGCCTCTCCTCGTTGGTGGCGGCAGAAAGGGCGGGCACCTCGCGGCGCCCGCCCTTCGTTCGTGCCCTGGAAGCCTCAGCCGCGGACGAGGTCGCGGTCCAGGTTCACTTCCATGGTCCCGCCCGACTCGTGGTCGGCGTCGGGCGCGTCCCAGTCGGTGAGCGCCGCCGACACGGCCGTCACCGCCGTCAGGCCCAGGAAGAAGTTGCGGGCCCGCCGGTTGTCGGCGAAGCCGAGCAGCCAGGGCAGGAAGGGGAGCGCGGCCCCGATGGCCACCTCGGCGGCGCCGTGGCCCTTGAAGGGCAGCAGGCGCTTGGCCGCGAGGGGATAGTCGGTCATCAGCGACAGGCCCAGGTACCCGGCGGCCAGCCCATAGGCCAACCCCTCGGCCGAGCGCGGAAAGCCGAGGGCCCGCGGCGCCGCGGCTACCGTGGCCACCGTGGTGTAGTCGATCATTCCGTGCGCCCGCGCGTTCAGCGGTTTTCTCATTCGTCATCCTCCCGGTTTCGTGGACGTTGGGGCCGCACGCAGTGGCAAACGGTGTGCCCGTGTGGGCGCATCTTTCATTTTGCCAACAGGTTGCGTCGTTGCATCCGCTGCCGTCGCAAAGGGCCCGTTTCGTGCTTCCACCCGGCGGCTTTCACCATCCGGCGACAAACTTGGAACGGGAGATAGAGATGCCGACACGCAGGGCGAGTGCGACGTGGGAAGGCGGACTGCAGAAGGGCAGCGGCAGCTTCAGCGGTGAGAGCGGCGCCATCGCTGGGGCCTACTCGGTCGGCACCCGGTTCGGGGGCGAGCCGGGGACCAACCCCGAGGAGCTGCTGGCCGCGGCCGAGGCGGCGTGCTTCAGCATGGCGCTGTCCCTTGGGCTGGAGAAGAACGGAACGCCGCCCACGCGCGTGCACACCGACGCCGCCTGCACCATCGACAAGGCGGGCGAGGGTTTCAAGATTACCACCATGCAGCTGCGGGTGACGGCGCGGGTGGACGGGATCGACGACGCCACGTTCCAGTCCATCGCGCAGGCCACCAAGGTGGGGTGCCCCGTGTCGCAGGCGCTCGCCGGCGTGGACATCCAGCTGCAGGCCACGCTGGAGTCGGGCGGCGCTTGATTCCGTCCAGCCGCCGCCGGTGAGCGAACGAAAGCGGCCCGGCGCACGAGCGCCGCGCCGTTCCTTCACCGCTTGGCCAGACGGGTCAGCTCGGCGGCCGGGCGACGTGGAAGGTGACGATGTTCGAGCGGTGGCTGAGCTTATGGTCGCGCCGCTCTCCGCGAACGACGTGATGGCTGGAGACCACCGCGTAGGCCGCGTACTCGCCCGGCTGGGGCGCCGCCGCCAGCCAGGCATCGTCCACGCGCACGGAGTCGTTCGCCGGCACCTTCATCGCCGTGGGGGTGCTGATGCAGGTGCTGCCGCCGCCGGGCGGGTGGACGATCGACTTGTCTTCGGTCACCACGAACATCTCCACCTGGCACTGGCTTTCGAACTCCAGCGTCAGCGGCTCGCGCTCGCGGTTGATCACCCAGGCGCTCATGTGCAGCGAATCGCCCGGCGCGATGGTGTCCGGCGGGGTGGTGCGCAGGCGCACGCTGACGGCCGGCTTCCTTTCGCTGCCGGTTTCGCAGGCGGCGAGCGCCACGGCCAGCGCGGCGAACGCCGGAAGGCGGCGGGTCATGCCTGGTTTCTCCTGAGCAGAAAGCGGGGGATGGCGGCCTGGAAGGTGGCGCCGTCGGGCCGCTCCATCACGTAGTAGCCTTCCATGTGGCCCTCGGGCCCGCGCAGCACGCAGAAGCTCTGGTACTCGTGCACGCCGCCCGGCGGGATCAGCGGCTCCTGCCCTACTACGCCCTCGCCCTGCACCTCGCTGTCGCCCGCTGCGGGGTCGTGGATGTACCAGTGCCGCCACCGCAGGCGCGCCGGCTGGTCGCCCACGTTCTCGATACGGATGCCGTACGCGAACACGAAGCGCGGCTCGGACGGGTCCGAGTGCGCTTCCAGGTAGTAGGGCGTCGCGGTGACGCGAATTCCCTCGGTGATGCGGTAGAACAGCATGGCGTGCCCGTGTCCGGTGGTGCGCTGGCGGGATAGATAGGGCGCGCACCCGCCCGGGTCAACGCTCAGGCTGTCCATCCCCCGCGCGCCCTTCTACATTTTCGGCCACCGCCGCGCATCCACCCCCGCGACCCGAACAAGCCATGGAGCACCTGAAGGCGCTCATCCGCGACGTACCCGATTTTCCCCTTCCGGGCATCCTGTTCCGCGACGTCACGCCGCTGCTGCGGCACCCGCGCGGGCTGGCGGACGTGGTGGACGCGTTCGCCGCCCGCTACCGAGGCCGCGAGGTAAACGCGGTGGTGGGCATCGAGTCGCGTGGCTTCCTCTTCGGTGCGCCGCTGGCGGTGGCGCTCGGCGTGGGGTTCGTGCCGGTGCGCAAGCCCGGGAAGCTGCCGGCGGACCGCATCAGCCAATCGTACGCGCTGGAATACGGCACCAACAGGCTGGAGATCCACCGCGATGCGCTTCTCCCGGGCGAGTCGGTGGTGGTGGTCGACGACCTGCTGGCCACGGGCGGCACCGCGAACGCCGCCGCGTGGCTCGTCCGCGCGCTCGGGGCGCACGTGGTGGAGCTCGCCTTCGTAGTGGAGCTCGCCTTCCTCCGCGGCCGCGAACGCCTGGGCGACGATCCGGTCCATTCGCTGATTACCTACTAGCGTTGCGAGCCGCCGCCCTGCTGGGGCGACTGAAGTCGCGGCAACAAGGGCCCGAAGTCCGCCTTCGCGGACTGCACGCCAAGCCCCAGTGCACCACGCCAGCCTAAAGCGCGATCGAATTCTCCCTTTCCCCTGCGAAGCGGGGGAGAGGGCCGGGGAGAGGGGGCTCCCAAGGCATTCACCGGCAGTCAGCTTCATCCGGTTCGACGTTCTCCCCTCTCCCGGCGCAGTTTGCCGGGGGAGGGGCGGGGGAGGGGCCAGCCGAGGAATGCGCCGGAGTAGTTCAAACTGCCGCAGGGCCCACCATTGATGCCCGCTCTGCCACTGAGTCTTTGCAACCGCACGGCACTGGCTCCCTTCCCCCACGCAGTTTGTGGGGGAAGGGTTGGGGATGGGGGGCGCCGAGGCCTGCGCCGTTGCCATTGAAAACGCCTCTCCCCACGCGGCACGGAACTGGCCCGCCGTGCCCCTAAAGAAATCAGCGGTCGACCAGCAATCGGGAGATACGGATGGAACCGGTACCGCAGGAAGCGGTGGAGATCCTCAAGAGCACCCGGACCATCGCCGTGCTGGGGATGAAGGGCGACGGCGATGAGATGGCGCCCGCGCACGGCGTGCCGATGTACCTGGCCGCCCACGGATACCAGATCACTCCCGTGAATCCCAAGCTGGCCCGGGACGGCTACCCCGGCGCGGTCGCCAGCCTGGGCGACCTGACCGCCGCGCCGGACCTCGTGCAGGTGTTCCGCGGCTCCGACCAGGTGGCGAAGCACGTGGACGAGCTCCTGGCGCTCAAGCCCAGGGCCGTCTGGCTCCAGCTCGGCATCCGGAACGACGAGGCCGCCGCCCGGCTTCAGGAGGCCGGCATCCGCGTGGTGCAGGACCGCTGCATGTACAAGGACCACCACGCGCTCTCGGACGCGGGCGAGATCTGAGCGAGCGGTGGCGGTTCGGGAAGGACGAAGACGCGCGGAGGGAGCCATCCCCCCGCGCCTCTTCCGTCAACGTACCTCGATCGCGACTACCGGCGCCGTCCGTCGTCGATCGGTCCTTCGGTGCCCAGCGGCACGCCCGGCGGCACCACGCCCGCCTGACCCGCTGGCCGTAGCGCATCGTAAACCCACGCGGCGGCGAGCATCCCGGCGATCGGCGCGAGCCAGTAGATCCAGTGCCCGTCCCATCCACCTCCCGCCAGCGCCGGACCCAGCGTCCGGGCCGGGTTCATCGACGCGCCCGTCAGCGGCCCGCCCACCATCGCGCAGAAGCCGATCGTCACGCCAATCGCCAGCCCGGCCGCGCCCGCCGTGCCGCGCTCGTCCGTGGCCACGCCCATGATCACGAACATCAGCGCGAACGAAAGCAGGAACTCCACGCCGAAGGCCGCGCCGTGCGGCACCGAGGGAAGGCTGGCGCCCACGTCACCCACGCTGCCCAGCGCCGCGCGCGAGGCGAACGACGCCAGGGTGGCGCCCAGGCACTGCGCGACCGCGTAGGGCAGCACCTCGCGCACGGGGAACCGCCCGCGCGACGCCAGCCCGATGGTCACGGCGGGGTTGATGTGCGCGCCCGAAAGGTGCCCCAGCGAGTAGACCATCGCCGTCACCACGAAGGCGAAGGCGAGCGCCACGCCGGGGTGGCCCAGCGCGTCGGTCCGCGCATTGACCATCACGGCCCCGGGGCCGATCAGGACGAGAAAGAATGTGCCCAGCGCCTCGGCGCCGGCGCGTCTGTACAGGTCCGTCACGTGTCGTCTCCGGTGTCAGGGTCCAGCCGCGGCGATCGGCCGCGGCGCAGGTATTCGGCAACATCGTCGGGCAGCTCACTGCGGCGGATGCCCCCCGTCGCCCGCCCGGCCGCGCGGATGGCATCTACGGTCTCGTTCGGCTACGGCGCGTATCCCACCAGGTCGCCCAGGTGGTACGTCGCATCCACGTCGCCACGCGCGGCGATGGACGCCAGCACGGCCTGCAGCGCCGGGAGGTTGGCGTGGATGTCGGAGATCAGCGCGTAGCGCATGGAAACACGGACCCACAACGGGGGGTCGCGTGGATTCGGGCGGAAGGATACGGGGCGGGGCGGGGCCGGGGAAGAGGTGCCCGATGCTGGACGATGCGAAGAATTTCAGATGTTTGGCACGATCCTTCCCTTGGAGCGGCGCAAGAGGTGTCTCGTAACCCGTTGCAGATGCGCTATCTATGCTGAGAGCACGAGTCCGGGGAATGTCGCTGGCGCTGGCGATGGCGGCTACCCTGATCACCGCGCCGACGATCGCGGCGCAGGAGGACAGCACGTCGGCGCGGGCGGAGACGGAGGAGCGCAGAACCCCCTCCGGCCCATTCTCGCTGATCGTGGACCTGTCCGAGCGCGAGCTGTACGTAATGCGGGGCGACGAGGTGGAGCGGACGTACCCGGTGGCGATCGGAAAGCCGGAGCATCCCACGCCGCGCGGCGCGTTCAACGTCCGCCGGTTGATCTGGAATCCGCGGTGGGTTCCGCCCGATGCCGCGTGGGCGCGCAATCGCCGGGCGCGCGCGCCCGGCGACCCTCGCAACCCCATGGGCCGGGTGAAGATCTTCTTCCGCGCGCCGGACTACTACATCCACGGCACGCACCAGGAAGACTCGCTGGGCCAGGCCGAAAGCCACGGCTGCATCCGCATGCGCAACGCCGACGTGATCGAGCTTGCGCGGATGGTGATGGAGAACGGCGGCGCGCGACGCAGCCCCAGCTGGTTTCAGCAGGTAATCAACCGCGTGCGGTCCACCGCCGAGGTGGGACTTTCGTCGCCCGTCACGCTGCGGATTCGCGAGTAGCCGCGCGATCTTGACGTAGTCGACGGGGCCCAGTGGATGCGGGCCCCGTTCTCATTTCACCCGACTTCGCCCATGCACCTGGTCCAGATCCTGGTTCCGCTGCGCGACAACGACGGAAACCCCTTCCCCCGCGCGTGGCTGGACGCGCTGCGTCTGGAACTGACGGAGCGGTTCGGCGGCGTGACGGCCCACCTGCGTGCACCCGCGGCCGGCGCGTGGAAGGACGAGGAGGGCGATCTCGCGCGGGACGACGTGGTGACCGTCGAAGTGATGGCGGAAGAGCTGGACCGCGACTGGTGGTCCGCCTTCGGAAAGCGGCTGGCGAAGCAGTACCGCCAAGAAGAGATGATGGTGCGCGCTCTCCCCTGCGAGCGGCTCTGAGAGATCGGCCCACACGAGCCTCCGAAGCGCACCTGTCTTCCCGCCATGTGACCAAACCTGCCGAAGCGCACCTGTCTTCCCGCCATGTGACCGAACCTGCCGAAGCGCACCTGTCATCCAGCCATGTGCCCGCACCTGGCGAAGCGCACCTGTCATCCCGCCATGTGACCGAACCTGCCGAAGCGCACCTGTCATCCCGACGGAGCGGCCACGTGATAGGTGCGGCTGCATCACAGTTTGCAGCGACCGAGGGATCCGCCACGCACTCGCCCTGACGCACCGCACCGGGCCGTTGCGCAGACGTCGGGCTTTTGCGGCTCCCCCGCCTGTGGCCAAGCCTGGCATCGGCTCCCTTCCCTCGAAGACGACCACGGGACACAGGCTTGGGCGTTCCGGCCGCTGGGACGCATCACGCCAGGTGTGTGGCGGATCCCTCGGTCGCTGCCGTCCTCGTTGTGGCCGCTGGTTCTCCGTGGCCGCTCCGTCGGGATGACAGGGCTGCTCCGGGTGGCTGCGGCCGCTCCGTCGGGATGACAGGGCGGCTC
>NZ_DATBNB010000061.1 GCF_036554565.1 Longimicrobium sp.
CGAAGGGCGAGGACGGCATCTACTTCGCCTCCAACGAGCCACAGTTCCGCCGGATCAACGTGCTTACGGCAGCGGTGGACGTGGCCGCCTACGCTCGGATGATGCTCGTGATGCGCGACATGGTGAGGCTTCGGTAGGAACGCCGTGCTACCAGATGCGATCGGCGCCGATGACCCGGGCGATTTCCGGATCGCGAGTGATGAGGGGATAGCCAAGCGCAGCAGCCGTCGCCGCAATCAGGCGATCGCCGCGCTCGGGAATCTGGAAGAGTTCGTGCGCGTGGAGAACGATCTCGGGGGTGAGGCTCACCACCTGATACCGAGATGGAGTACTCTCCAACCGATGCACGAAATCGGGAAATGACTCGCTGAGGGCAAAATCGCCGGCCGTCATTGCCTCGTCCAGCTCGACCAGCGACATCGATGGAATACAGACCACCGCCAACCCTTCATCGACCCGCTCGAAGAACGCCCTGGCCTGCCGCCCCAGTCGGCGTCGCTGGTCGGTTACCCACCAGATCAGCGGATGGGTATCGGTAACCGCGATCTCCGGTGCGTACATCACGCATCATCGAGGTCGAAGTCGTCGGCGCGGAGCTTGTCGCGCTTCGCCCGCTCGAGTTCGGCCTGCTTGGCACGGGAGCGCACAAGAACGTCATCCGGATCGACAAGAAGCGTTCCGAGTCCCCGGAGTGGCCGCGGCTCTACGCCGACCCGTGCACGAAGCGCGTCCAGATCCGCTTGGAGCCCCTCGATTTCGCGTTTGCGGATCAGCACCACGTGTTCGTCGTAACTGCGGTGTGAGAGTTCAACTCTCGGGCGGCGCCCGGTTAGCACCTCCTCGACCAGATCGAAGAGCCGGCTTCGCGCGGCGGTAATGGGGAGGACGTCGTTCTTGTTCGGCTGAATCATCCGGCCTCCGAGGTGTACAGGTTCATGTACAGGTAAGCTAATCCCGCGGCTCGGTCCCAGCAAGCGAGATCCGCTGCAACTCCGGAACCCATCATCCAGGCAGTCCCATGCAGGCCCAGACTTCCATCTCCGTTCCCGCCATCGCCGGGTGCCCGAGCGAGCGCCCGACTGATGCGTGCGAGTCGCGGCCCATCATGCGGTTCCGTTGCGGAACGCTGCACGAGAACTGGTACATCGCCGCGCTTTCCAGGCAGGTGACGGCGAAGAAGCCGTGCGCATCCACCATCATGGAAGAGCCGATCGTCCTCTTTCGCGGGGCAGACGGCCGGGCGACGGCGCTCATCGACCGCTGCCTGCACCGCAACGCCGCGCTCAGCAAGGGCGACCTCTTCGACGGCTGCATCGGCTGCCCGTACCATGGGTGGACGTACAACGCGGAGGGCGAGCTGGTGATCGTGCCCTCCGAAAGCCCCGAGGTGCGGCCGCGCGAGGGGCGGCGGCTCGAGCGCTTTCCCGTACGCGAGCAGGACGGCTTCGTCTGGGTGTACCTCGGCACCCCGGAGCGCGCGGCGGAAAAGGAGCCGTTCCGCTTCCCTCACGCGGACGAGCCGGGATGGCGCTCGTACGTAATGCTGACGCCGTTCGACGGCGACGTCACGGACCTGGTGGAGAACTTCATGGACGTGCCGCACACGGCGTTCGTGCACTCCGGGTGGTTCCGCAAGGCGGCGAACGTCAAGCGCGCCGAAGCGACCATCGAGCGCACCGCGGACGCGGTGCACGTGGAGTACTTTCAGCCGGACGACTCCATCGGATTCAGCAAGTGGCTGCTGAACCCCGACGGCAAGCCGATGGTGCACACGGACCGCTTCTTCATGCCCAACATCACCCGCGTGGACTACATGTGGGGCGACCGGCGCGGCTTCGTGATCACCTCGCAGATCACGCCCATCACGCCCGATCGCGCGACGGTGTACACCGCCATCACCTTCCGCTTCGGCGTCTTCAATCCGCTCGCGCGGTGGCTGCTTCCGCCGTACACGCGCACGGTCATCCAGCAGGACGTGCGGATCATGGAGGTGCAGACCGGCAACCTTCGGCGCTTCGGGGCACGGCGGTTCAGCGGCACCGCGGCGGACGAAATCCATCGCGCCATCGAGGCCCTGCGCGACCACGCGGCCGCCGGAGAACAGGGCCCGCCGCCGGAGCCGATCAGCACCCGCATCGAGTTCTGGATGTGACGGATACGGCCGCCGCCGCCATCCACCTCCGCCGCGCCACCGACGAGGACGGCGCGGCTATGTGCGAGCTGTTCGCGCGCGTGCCGATGGAGACGGAACTGGCGCTCTCCATCCGCCGCAACCCGGACTTCCCTGCCCTGCTCCGCCTGCAGTCGGACGATTGGGAGTGCTGGGTGGCGGAAGAGGAGGGGCAGGTGGAGGCGATGGCGTCGCTCGTCTTTCGCGACGGCTACCTGGGCGGGGTGCCGCACCGCATCGGCTACCTGGGCG
Source organism: Longimicrobium sp. (assembly GCF_036554565.1). Taxonomy (NCBI): domain Bacteria; kingdom Pseudomonadati; phylum Gemmatimonadota; class Longimicrobiia; order Longimicrobiales; family Longimicrobiaceae; genus Longimicrobium; species Longimicrobium sp. Next base: position 2,423 of record NZ_DATBNB010000061.1, read on the forward strand.
ATCTGCGCCTCTCCCCGGCGGTACAGGGGCGCCACCTGCTGAACCGCGTCTACGGTCCGACGCTCACCGCATCGATGGAGTCGCGCGGGTGCGCGGCGTCGCTGACGGCGGTGATCGCGTCGAACGAACGTGCCCTCCGCGCCCTCGCGGCGCAGAACCGGCGGCAGCGTGGGATGCCGCGCTACACGCCCCTGGGCGACTTCCGCATCCGCAATGTGCACCTGACGCTGCCTCGCATGTCGCGGCGCACCGCATTTCGAGTGCGGCGGGCGACGGAGGCGGACATTCCCACCCTCGCCGCGTTCCTGGACGCGGACGCGCGCCGCCGGCCGTTCGGCCAGCCGATGCCAGAGGCAGAGCTGCGGCGCCGGCTGGGCGAGTGGCCGGGGCTTCGCGTCGAGTCGTTCTACCTGGCGGAGGACGGCTCCGGCGCGCTCGTGGGATGCGTGGCGATGTGGGACGCCGCGCCCGTGAAGCGCACCATCGTCGCCGCGTACCGTGGCGGGATGCGTCGCGTGAAGATGGGCTACGACCTGGCCGCGCGGCTGCTGCGCTTCCCGCGCCTTCCCGCTCTCGGGCAGGAGCTGCGCTACCTGTACGCCACGCACCAGGCCGTGCCCTCCGGCGATCCGGCGGTGCTGCGCGCGCTGCTGCACCGCGTCTACGCGGACCATCGGCGTAGCGGCTACGTGCTGCTCTCGTTCTTTGCGCCCGATGGCGATCCGCTGGACGCGGCGTTCCGCGGCTTCCAGTTCACCGATCTGCCGGCCCGCCTGTTCGTCGTCACTCCGCCGGGCGTGGAGCCGCCGGCGGAGTGCTTCGCGCCCGGACGTCCCGGCTTCGAAATGGCCCTGGTATGACGCCCCCGATCATCACCCCCGTTGAGCCGCCGGCCCAGGTGCCAGCGCTCCGGGTGAGCCCCGGCGCCCCGAAGGCGCCAGGCTGGCGCGGCGCCATTCCGTCGCGCCGCGACATGCGCTGGCCCTTTGCCGCCATCCTCACGCTGTACGCGGTGATGGGCCTTTCGTGGCTGGGCTTCAACCGCTCGCCCGCCCAGATCCTGCTGACCATCGCCGCCGGATGCGCACTGGACGTGCTGCTGCACCTCATCCTGCGCCGCCGCGAATGGCTGTTTCCGCTCAGCGCATACATCAGCGCGCTCTCGCTGTCGCTCATCCTCAACTACTCGCACGACTACTTCCTGCTCCTGCTCCCCGTCGCCATCACCATCGGCTCCAAGTACCTGCTGACCTTTCGAGGGCAACACACCATCAACCCGTCCCTCGCGGGCGTCGCGATGACGCTGCTGTTCGCGGGTGGACTGATCACCACGGCGCCCGCGTACCAGTGGGGCGGCCACTGGGCGATGTCAGCCTTCATGGTGACGGCGGCGCTCTTGCTCTTCGTGTTTCGCGTGGGCCGCGGGTGGCTGATCGTGTCGTTCCTGTTCTTCTACACGCTGCAGACCGCCCTTCGCGCATACGTGATGCGCCACCACCTGCCGCCGGAGATGCTGTTCCTGGGGACGATGACCACGCCCCCGTTCTTCCTCTTCACGTTCTTCATGCTGACGGATCCCAAGACGTCGCCGCCCAACGCAGGCGGACAGGTGGCGCTGGCGTTCGGGATCACCGTGGTCGATCTGTACCTGCACACCAGGGAGAGCGTCTTCACCTTCTTCTACGCCGCCTTCGCTATCGCCATCAGCCGCTGGGCGTTCCTGCATCTGCGCGAGATGTGGCGGATGGGGACGCTCGCACATCTCCGCCAGGCGGTGGACCGGGGGACGCTGCGGACCATCGGCGTGCTCGGGGCGATGGGGACGATCGGCGGGACGGCGTACGCGACCATCATCCGCCCGCACGTGGCGATGGACGACGCCGGGTTCGTGCTGCGCGAGGTGCCGGCGGCGGAGAGCGGGCTGTGCGTGACGATGGATCGGGGCAGCTACGACCTGGTGGATCCGCGGCTGCGCCATATTTCCAAGTGGCTCCTGTCCGTGGGCGCGTCCGTGGCCGCAGGTGACGTGAACGGTGACGGCTTGCCGGACCTGTTCCTCACGCATCCGCTTGCGAGGGACGAGGACCGCGCCGC
>NZ_DATBNB010000062.1 GCF_036554565.1 Longimicrobium sp.
TGGCGTCCCGGGCTGCCGGTGGAGGCGCGCAGCTCCGCGGCCCCCGCGCCCGGCTCCGGTGCGGGGCGGCCAGTGAGTGCGGCAAAGTGGTCGGCGCAGCGCTCGAACACGCGCTGCAGCCGGTCTTCGTCCCCCGCGCCAAGGGTGCGCAGGACCAGGCGGTCGGTCTCTATTTCCAGCGGCGCGGCGGGCGAGTTGTCCACGTAGGTTCTCGTCGTTGCAGAAAGATGTGCGGTGCCCCGGAGTGGCGGTTCCGGCGCCGAAAGTTGCCCCGCGGCGGGCGGGGGCGTCAAGTTGAGGGAGCGAGCGCGGCCGTGTGGCGGCGCGGAACCGAAAACGGCGGAGAGCGGCGAGCGATGCAACTGGAGAGCGCCCACTTCCTGCGGCGCGGCGACCTCGTTCGGCACGCGGACGGGCGCGAGGGAACCGTGGTGGACGCGATGGCGCTGTACGCCGTCGTGCGCTGGGATGCGGGGACGCAGGACGAAGTGGAGCAGCTGGATCCGCAGATCCTGGTGACGGAGCGCGCCTCCCGCGAGTAGCATATCCCCAACCGACCGTCCGATGAGCCACTTCGACCCGAGCTGGTGCGCGCGCCTCCACGCCCGCCCGGCGCCGCCGCCGGAGCCGCGGCCCGTCACGCCGGAGCCGGCACCTCCGCTGTTCCAGAAGCGTGAGATCCCGTCGGTGCACGAGTGCGAGCTGTGCGGGACGGTGATGTTCGATCACAACTGCAAGATCATCTGCCCCAACTGCGGCTACAAGCGAGACTGCAGCGATCCCTGAACTCGCTCCGCATCACGTGGCGTCCGTACGCACGCCCAGCCTAGTAGTCCGAGCCCCAATCTTCGACTTCCACTGAGCAGCCGAGAAGGTCCGAAAGCTCGGCCCTGTGCGCCAGGAGCCAGTCCATGAGCGGCTCGCTATGGGCCGGGGAGTGCAGGATCTCGATGGGCGGACCGCCCGGCGCAAAGACCTGGAGAAGGACGTACCCTCGACCCCGTGCCGGGCGCATGCAGCCGGCAACCGCGCGTGCAGCGGGCCACGGAGCCTGGACGCATGACCCTTTGTAGCAGAACCCGACAGTTCCCCCAGCCTCGTTCACCCAGGCGACGAGGTGCCAGAGCCGGGCCGATCGAACGTGCTCTTGGACTTCGGGAGGCACGGCCTCCACAGGAATGCAGTCAGTGCCAAGCTGGAACGGAACCGCGGTGCTCGTTTTGAGAGTCGTGACTCTCATCGGGGCCCTGACGAAAAAGTTTATCGACGCCGAGCTGGGCAGCCCGTCGGCGAACCGAGGGAGCGGAAGAAAGATACGGCTGGCCGGCAGCCGGTACCACCTGAGGGTGGGCGGGCACGACCTGACGTGTTCGGCGGCGGCGATTCGTGCAACGGCCTGTTGCACGATTGGTTCGGGAGAGTCCCCGCTTGACTCGCGTGGGAATGTCCAACAGGCTGTTGGACGATCTTCGCCGGAACGGAGCGGGCTTGTTGGACGGGGATCGAACCGCTCAATTGCCCTGGTTGTCTCGCGCCCACGCAACCCACGGATCAGCCATGAAACTGCGCACTATTCTTCCCGCCGCGCTCGCCGCGCTGCTGGCCCTTCCCGCCGCCGCACAGCGGGAGAGCGGCAGCTTCATCGTGCGGCTGGGGAACGACACCGTGGCGGTCGAGCAGTTCGTGCGCACGCCGCGCCACCTGAGCAGCCACCTGGTGTCGCGGTCGCCGCGCACCGTGCTGCGCCGCATCGACGCCGACCTGCGCGCCGACGGCTCCGTGGAGCGGGTGGTGATGCACTCGCAGGTGCTGAACGATCCCGCCGCGCTGCCGCAGGTGATCACCGTTCGCCTGGGCGGCGACAGCGCCGACGTGCGCATTGCCCGGGGCGACACCGTGCGCAACCTGCGCGTGGCCACCCCCAACGGCGCCTGGCCGTGGATCGGCGACTCGTACGCGTTCGCGGAGCTCGCACTTCGCGCCGTCCGCCCCATGCGCCGCGACTCGGTGGCGCTGCCGCTGATCTCGCCGGGCGCCCCCGCCACCACCACGGGCACCTTCCGCCGGCTGGGTCGCGACTCCGTGACCCTCCTGGCCGGGGCGGGCGAGTCGCGGATCGCCACGGATGCGGCGGGCCGGGTGCTGGGCGTCGCCAGCCCCAACAGCACGCGGAAGGTCACGGTGGAGCGAATCGCCGCCACCTCCGCGTACGACGTGGCGGCGCGGTTCGCTGCGGCCGAGCGCACCGGCCGGGCGATGGGCACGCTCTCGCCGCGCGACTCCGTCGTGGCCTCCGTCGGCGGCGCGAACGTGTCGGTGGCGTACGGCCGCCCGGCGCGGCGCGGACGGCAGATCGCGGGCGGGGTGGTGCCGTGGGGCCAGGTGTGGCGCACGGGCGCCAACAATGCTACGGCGTTCCGCACGGACCGCGACCTGGTGTTCGGCGGCACGCGCATCCCGGCGGGCAGCTACACCCTCTACTCGCTCCCCAGCCGCGACAACTGGCTGCTGATCGTCAACACGCAGACGGGGCAGTGGGGAACGGAGTACCACCCGGAGCAGGACCTGGCGCGCATTCCCGCGCAGGTGCGCACGGTGACGGGCGAGCCCGTGGAGCTGTTCACCATCCGCGTGGAGCCCGACGGCCAGGGCGGCGCGCTGGTGCTGTCGTGGGGCGACATGGAGGTGCGGGCCCCATTCACCGTGGCGCCGTGAGCGACGACACCACTCCCGTGGACGTGGGGCCTACGGAGGACGGGTCGCAGCTCCGCATCCGCTGGAAGGACGGCGCGGTGTCTGACTACCAGCCGCGGTACCTGCGGCTGAGCTGCCCCTGCGCCGGCTGCGTGGACGAGATGACCGGGCGGCCGCTCATCGACCCGGGCCGGATCCCGATGGACGTGCATCCCCTCTCCATCGAGTACGTGGGCGAGTACGCGCTGCGCTTCGACTGGAGCGACGGGCACCGGACGGGGATCTACCCGTGGGACTACCTGCGCGAGATCTCGCTCACCACCTGACGGAGCGTCCTGCTCGAATGACGGAAGCCCACCCTGGCCGTGCCGGGTGGGCTTCGCTTTGTTTTCGACGGATCGCGGTCAGCCGGGTGCTTCTTCCGGCGGGCCGATCATGGCACGCACCTCCTGCAGCAGGTGCGGCGGCATGCAGGGCTTGATCAGCAGGCCATCGAAGCCTTCCGCGATCATGCGGTCCCGATCTACCGAAAGCGCCATGGCCGTGAGCACCACGATGGGCACGCTCGCGGTGCGCGGGTCGTCGCGCAGCACGCGCATGGCCTGGCGCCCGTCCATCACCGGCATCGCCAGGTCCATCAGCACCAGGTCGGGCATGTGCTGGCGCACCAGCTCCACCGCCTCCTGGCCGTTGGCGGCGTCGAGGGTGCCATACCCCTCGCGCTCCAGCACGGCCAGCAGGGCCACCCGGTTGTCTTCGTGGTCGTCGACGAGAAGGATCGTCTTGGGCATCCGCGGGGCGCCAGCGTGCGCAAATGGCCGCCGGGTGTCCGAGCCTCGGCGGATCAGCCTGGGTGGATGGCTGAGCCCCGGCAAATCCGCAAGAACGGCGCCGGGGCGAGCCCCGCGTCAGCCGAAAAGGTCCTGCTGCGGCGTCGCGGGATAGGTGACGAGCCCGTCCGCGTGCACCACGGCGTGGGGAGACAGCCGCGCCTCTGCCGCGGGCCCGGGCCCGATGATGTCGGCCACGGGAACGCCGCGGGCCAGCAGCGCGTCGGTGATCAGGCGGCGGTGGCAGCGCCAGGGCACCGCTTCGGCGCACATGATGGCCGGCGTGCGCTCCCGCGCGTCGTCCATCAGCCGCTGCAGCGCGGCCTGGAAAGTCGGGGTCGCGGTGTAGTCGGCGTAGGCGCGAAAGGCCGCGTGCCGCCAGGCCGTGTTGGGCGACGGGGCGGCGCCGCGCTCCGTGGTCCGCCGCCCGCCGAGCGCTTCCTCGTGGCGGTAGCCGATCCCCGCCTCCGCGAGCGCCGCCGCCAGCTCGTCTCGCCCGAACTGCGGATGGCGGCGGGACCCGGGAAAGCGCCGCACATCCACCAGCAGCTGCACGCCGTTGTCCCGCAGCAGCTCCAGGAACTCGGCGGTGGTGCGTGTGGAGTGGCCGATGGTGAAGATGGCCACTACGGCGGCTACGGCTGTTCCACCGCGGAGATGGCGATGCTGATGCGCACCTCGTCCCCCAGCACGGCGCCGCCGGCTTCGGCCGCGCGGTTCCAGGAAACGCCGTAATCCATCCGGTCGATGGTGGTCTGCGCCTCGAAGCCGATGCGCCGCTTGCCCACCGCGCCGCTGACTTCCGTCATCTCGCCCTCCAGCACCACGGGCCGGGTGACGCCGCGGATGGTGAGGTTGCCGTGCACGCGCAGCTCACGTCCATCCACCGCCACGCGGGTGCTGCGGAAGGTGATCACGGGATGGTTGAGGGCGTCGAAGAAGTCGGCGGAGCGAAGGTGCGTGTCGCGCCGCTCGTTGTTGGTGTCGATGCTGGCGGTCTGGATGTCGACCTCCACCGATCCGCCCGCCAGGCTGGCCGGGTCGGCGACGAGGGTGCCGCTCCACTGGTTGAACTGCCCGCTCACGCGGCTGACCAGGTGCCGGATGCGGAAGGTGAGCTCCGAGTGCGACGTGTCGATCCGCCATCTCACCGGTGCCGCCAGTGCTGCGACAGGCGGCGCCTCGGCCGCGCGCGCGCCGCCCACCCCGGCCGACAGCATCAGCGCCGGCACCATCACCACGGCCATCATCCCACGAACCCGCATGTCTCTCGTCTCTTGGAGAAGGTAAAACGCGAAGAACGGCATCTACGGTAACGGAAACGGCAACCAGGGCCAACCCCGGAATCCACCGGGTCGGCCGTAGCTGCCGTTCGGACCGTCGTGGCCGCGGTTACCGCCGTGACTTCAGCAGCCGGCGTAGCTCGGCCTCGGACGCGATGTAGCCGAACGGGGTCCAGTTCTCGGCCGAGGTCACGCGCCAGAAGATTTCCTCGGCCTGTTCGGGACGGCCGTTGTACAGGTGCCAGTTGCCCACGGCGTAGCCCTGCGTGGCCAGCGTGGTCGCGTCGCCGCCCGCCGCCAGGAGCGAATCGGGCGCCACGCGGCCCTGGTACATCATCAGGCGGCGGTGGTACGCCTGGTTCTCGATCACGTCCATCTCCGGCCGCACCGCCGCCAGCACCTGCGCGGCCTCGGCGTCGCGGCGCAGGCGGCGGAGCGACATGTACAGCCAGTCGATCGCCGCCACGCGCTCGTCGTCGTTGCGCGACAGCGTCAGCGCATTGCGAAAGGAGTACTGCGCGTGGGGAAACTCGCCGCGAAGGTAGTACGCCAGCCCCAGGTGGTACCACACGTTGAACTGCAGCGTGGTGCGCGGCTCGTTGCGCGCGTTGGGAATGCCGTCGGGCTCGATTTCGATGGGGCGCCGGCCGATGAGCCGCGCGGCATGGTCCAGGTCGGCCACGGCGCGGTCGAAGTCGCGCGTGGTGATGTAGCGATGGCCCCGGTGGCGGTAGAAGCGGGGATCCTCGGGGTGCTTGCGGATGCCCTCGCCGAAGATGGCGATGGCGTCGCGGTAGCGGCCCAGGTACGCCACGCGCCGGCCCAGCCACAGGATGGCATCGGCGTTGTCGGGGTCGCGCTCGTACGCGTCGTACGCCTCGGAAAGCTGCGCCTCCAGCCGCTGCCGGGTTTCCAGCGGAAGCTCGGGCGCGTACAGCGGCGCGCCCAGCAGCGACACGGCTTCGGGCGTGCCGGAGGCCGTGGGCGGCGCACGGCGCACGCCCGCACAGGCGGTCAGCGACAGGGCCGAAAGCAGCGCGAACGCGGCGGCGAGCCTCATGGAAGAGTGGCGATTCCCAGGTGCGGTGCGCGAGACGCGGCCGAACCGCCGCGCCGGAGGCGGCCGTTCGGCGGGAGTGGAGCAAGGGCCGATGGATGACGGACGGATTGCAGGATACCCCCGGAGCGCCGCGTTGAAAAGGGGGAAGCACAAGGGCCGTTCCCTTGGGGCCGCAACGTAGTTCAAGGTCCGCGCACGCGGTACGGGATGGTGATTTCTCCGGGGATGGGCTCCCCGTCTTCCGTGGCCGGCGCAAAGTCCAGGGTGCGGACGGCCGCGAGCAGGTGGGCGTCGCTGCCCCGGAGCACGCCCCCGCGGTCCACCCGCACGCCGGTCACGTTCCCGGCCGCATCCAGCGACACGCGCAGCCACACCGTCCCCGCACTGGCCATCGACGGCGCGGGCGAGGAGTCGCGGACGTCGCCCCAGCCGCGGTTTGCCGCGGCCGAGAACGGGCCCATCCCCGGGTCGCGCAGCGCGGGCGGGCACACCACGCTGCGCTCCACCTTGAGCGCCGGCTGCTCGCCCAATTGCATCCGCAGCCGTACGCCCCACTCGCGGTCCGCGGGCGGCGTGGTGCGGCGGTGGGCATAGGCGAGCGCCTGGAGAGAGTCGGCCAGCACGCGGGACACGCGGTGCTCGATCACCTGGCGCCTGACGTTCAGCCCGTGGGGATCGTACCGCAGGGAGAACACCACGTCACCCGCGGGCCGCCCGGCGTGGCGCCACGCGTTCGCCGCGGCGTTCACCAGCCCCGCCGAGTCCACCAGCGCCGCCGCGGCCGGAAGCTCGCGCGGCTCCCGGGCGGCCTGGCACACGCGCCGGGGCTGCCCCGGGCCGTCCCCCGGCACCGCATTCCCGCGTGGCAGCCCGGCGCAGGCGGAAACGGCGGCCAGCGTGATGGCGATCAGGGCGCGGATCGGACGATGAGGGCTCATGGCCGGATCGGAGATGGCGGAGGATGGCGCGCCGGAGCGGTGCACGTCCGGCGGTGCACAGCGCTGCACCGGAGATGCCACGCCGCGGGGTTTGACCGCCATCCCGCCCCTGCATACGTTTGAAACGGCGGGGCGGGCGTGGACGCGCTTGCCCCGCACACAGAGTACACCTCTTACCCGGGTGCCCGCCATGCGCTACTCCATAGCCTGCCTCGTGGCCCTTGCGGCCTGCAGCCCCGCCGTCCAGCCGTCCGCCAGCACCGGTGGCAACAACACCCAGGTGGTTTCCAGCGCGCAGTCGCTGAGCGTGACCACCGAATCGGAGTTCCGGGTGATCTCCACGAGCGTGGGCGCTCCCGTGGCCCGGGTGCTGGAGGTGCTGCCCGCCGTCTACCAGGAGCTGGGGCTGACGCCCGCGGCGGAGCCGGAAGTGCGCACCGTCCGCGCGCAGGGCGCCATGGCGCGCCGGTTCCAGGGGCAGGCGACGTCCAGCTACTTCGACTGCGGGCGCGGCCAGTTCGGGGTGGAGATCGCCACGCAGTACGAGGTGCGCTTCAACCTGCAGACGACGGTGCAGCCGGGGAGCAGCGCCGAGTCGTCGCGGGTGGATTCGGGCGTGGAGGCGTATGCCCGCAACAACGACGGCTCCGCCAACGCCCTGCTGGCCGTCTGCCACACGCGCGGAACACTGGAGGAACTGGTCGCCGCCCGCATCCGCGACAAGCTGGGGGCGTGACGAGGCGACTGGACGCATCCCCCGGCCCCGTGCCTTCCGTGCGCATGCGGACCTTCTCCGTCCTGCTGCTGGCGCTCGCCGCCGCGCGGTGCGCGCCCGCGCAGCCCGCGCCGCGAACCGCCACGCACGCCAGCACGCAGATGGTGGTGGTGACCACGGCGGGGTGGGACACGGTGAACGCGGTGCTCCAGCGCTACGAACGTGCGGGCGCGGGCCAGCCGTGGCGCCCTGTGGGCGGCGCCATCCACGCCGCCGTGGGACGGACGGGGGTGGCGTGGGGCGACGGGCTGCACCCGGAGCCCGGCGCGGGGCCGCGCAAGCGCGAGGGAGACGGAAAGGCGCCGGCCGGCATCTTTGCCCTGAGCTCCGCGTTCGGCTACGCGGGGGCGAGCGAGGCCGCGTGGGTGCGCATGCCCTACGTGCAGGTGGACGCGAGCATCGAGTGCGTTGACGACTCCCGCTCGCGCTACTACAACCGCCGGGTGGACCGCGACACCATCGCCCAGCCGGACTGGACGAGCCACGAA
>NZ_DATBNB010000063.1 GCF_036554565.1 Longimicrobium sp.
TGCGCAGCCGCTTCGATTCACAGGCCGGTCCCGCCAGCCCCTTCCGCCAGGTGGCGGACCGCGCGGGCGCCCCGGGAGACTCGCTGGCCCCGCTGCTGGCGCGGGGGACGGCGCGGCTGGAGGAACGGCTCGGGAAAGCCCCGCTGCGCACCGGGGCTTGGCTGGAGGCGGCCGGCCTGGCCGCACGGGCACGCGACGAGGCGTTCTTCCGCGACCGGGCGATGCTGCGCGCCGCCGCCCGGCTGGCCGGCGACGACCCCGCCGCGCGGGTCGCCCTCGCCCGCGTGCGGGCCGCGCTCCCGGACGACGAGCCGCCCCGGTGGTCCGAGCTCCCGGCGGCCCTGGACGCGCTGCTGACGGAGCTGGCGAGCGAGTAGAAGAACGCGCGGGCCGCTCTCACCGGAGCGGCCCGCGCGTTTTCGTCCTCCGGGGACGGGGTCAGCGGCCGGCGTACCGGAACCCCGCCCAGGCAGAAGGCGAGCGCAGCGCGGAGTCGGGCGATCGGAGCATCCACAGCTGCGCCTGCCGCAGCGCGGCCGCGCCATCGCCGGTGCCCGCGTACGCCTGGTGGAATTCCCGCATCAGCGGCCGCGTCCGCTGGTCGTCGACCTGCCACAGGCTTCCGACCACGCCCCCCGCGCCGGCCGCGAGCATCGCGCCCGACAGGCCGGCGAAGCCCCCCGACCGCCCACCGCGCGACGGCAGCGTCCGGCATGCGGAGAGCACCACCAGCCGCACGCCGTGCAGACGAAGCGTGGTGACGCTGTCGGCCGTGAGCTGCCCGGTGGCCCCGCTGTCGGCCAGCACCAGGAACGACCGGCCCGGCTGCGCATCGTTGAACACGGCATGCCCGGCGTAGTGGATCACCCCGACCGACCGTGCGTGATCCGACAGCGCCGCCCGCGTGGCCGCCGCCTCGGCCAGCAGCACGTGGTCCGGGTAGAACGCGCGCAGGTCGTGGGCCTCGGCGCGGGCGCCGTGAAGGCGCTCCAGCGCGGGATACCGCTCCGCGTCGAATGCAGGGTCGGCGATCAGCAGCGCCCGCGCCGGCCGGTGCGCAGGCCGTTCGCGTGCGGCATCCGCAAGGGTGGGCGCATACCGGATCGCGCGGTCCTGCACCAGGTACCGGGTGCCGTCCAGCAGCGCCGCGAAGGGGACGGCGGCGACCTCGCCGTCGGCAAGGATCACCAGCGGCGTTCCGGGTTCACCCAGCCGATCGCGCAGGGGCCTCACCAGCCAGTCGTACAGGCGCCGCAGGCCGCCGTCCGCGCCGCCTTCCCGCCCCGCCTCGAGCGCGGCGCTCACCCCCTCGGTGGTCCGCAGGAAGTCCCCGCGATCCACCACCGACCGGTGCAGCTGCGCCGAATCCGCGTGCACCACCCAGGCGAGCAGCGTGTCGCCGATGAGCGCGTATGCCAGGGCCACGTGCCCCCGCGGCGCCCGGAGGCCGGCGCTGGCCCGGGCGGCCGCGACCGGCGCCAGCGACACGCGGCCCCGTTCGAGCGCGCGGAGCGCCTGCAGCGTGTCGCCCGCCCGCAGATGCAGCATCACGAGCCGGTCGAACCGGCCGCGGGCCTGCTCCATCATGGCGGTTCGCAGCGCGGCGAGCGGTTCGTGATCCGAAGAGGTACGGATGATCGAGGTGAAGCTGTCCAGGTCCGCCGCGGCACCGGCCAGCTCCCCGGTTGCGGCGCGTACCTCCACCCGCTGGATCAGCGCCCGCAGCAGCCACCGCACGTTCTGCTGCGCGGCAAAGTACTCGACCGCCGAATCCAGCCCGGCCCGCAGCCGGGGGGTGGCTTGCCCCCGCTGCACCATGGCGCGGGACATCCGCAACGCGGCCCCGGCCCGCCCGGCGGCCGCGTCCCCCGCGGGGATCTGCGCCAGGAGCGGGGCGGCCGCATCCACGTCGCGCCGCGCGCCGGAAATGTCTCCGGTGAGCGTCCGAACGTAGGCGCGCGCCAGGAGGGCTTCGAACCTGGCCAGCGGCTGCCTCGTCCGGATCGCGACGGAGATCTCCTCCGCCTGAATGGGCGCCGAAGCGTGCTGCATCCCATCCGCCGCCGCCCAGTCGGCGAGCACCATCAGCTGGTTTCGCAGCCACCCCGAGGCACGGTAGTGCCGCAGGCCGCGCATGGCCCGGTGCATGGATGAGTACGCCAGCGCCGTATCCCCGCGCAGGTGGGCCGCCTCGCCGATCAGGTAGCAGAGCGTCGCTGCGTACTCCACCTCCCCCACCCGGTGGTAGAGCGAATACGCCGCCTGGTACGGGCCCTGTGTTTCCGCGTGGCGGCCCTCCTTCAGCAGGCTGGAGCCCAGCATCCACTGCGCGCGCGCCGCCAGGGCCGGGTGCCGCTCGGGGTCGATCCGCGCGATGATCTCCTGGAAGGTGGCGTTCGCGCGTTCGAACTCGTTTTCGTAGACCAGGGCTCGCGCCGCGAACATCTCGGCGGAGTACACCAGCGTCGGCGACGGGGGCCTGGCGCGCAGCACGGCTCGGAAGGTATCGACCGCGGCCTTCTCGTTTCCTGCGGCGATCAGCGCCTGCCCCGCGGCGTAGAGCCGGTGTCCCCGGGCAAGCGCCGCCGTCGCGGCCGCAGTCGATCCGGCCGCACGAACGGCGAGAACCGCGTCGGCGAGCGAGGCATCGCCCCCGTCCTTTTCGAGGGCCCGGCCCAGGCGCTCGGCGAGTTCCAGGTTCGCGGCCGCCGCGGCGGAATCGCCCTTTTCCACCGCCTGCCCCCACGCGCCCAGCACGTCGTCCCACCCCATCAGCCGCGCCTCCTGCGGATACCGCGCGGCGAACGAATCCACCCGCGCGAGGGAAGCACCCGGGTGGGGCCTGGGGATCTCCGACGGACGCGCCAGCACGCGCATCCGCTGCCGGGCCTCGCCTGCCCAGGGCGAGGCGGAATCGGCGGCCAGGTACGCGTTCCACGCGGCTTCCGCCTGCTCCTCGATTTCCATCGCGTCCAGCGCCAGCGCCGCGTTGAACATGGCGGCCGCGTTCCCCGGCTCGTGCGACAGCGCCTCGCGGGCATAGCTGAGCGCGGCGACCAGGTCACGGGGGTTCTGGGTGCGCTCGGCGCGAACCAGGTGCACGGCGGAAAGGTCCACCAGCACGGGCGTCTGCTCGCGGCTGAGCCGCAGCGCCTTCTCCAGCCGCGAAACGGAGCCGTTCAGCGAGGCCTCGGTCTCGTCCCACCAGATCACCCCGGCCACCGCGGACGCATGCAGCGAATCGGGATCGAAGCTCTCGCCGGCGGCGGCGAACACCGCCGGGTCTGCCCCCGGCTCCCCCGCCGTCTCGCACGCCTCGCGAGGAACCGTGCTGTCGGGGTGTGCGGGAAGCACTCTGCACGGCACGAATTCCGTCTCGATGGAAAGCCGCGGCGCGAACGCCCGCTCCGGCCGCGCCCGTGCCAGCTGCCCCATCCGCGTCGGCGAGGGAGCGGGGCGCAGGGTGCCGGCGACGGCCAATCCGCACGGCAGTGCCACCGCGAAAAGCAGAACGTAGGGTCGGCGCATGGAGGTACGGCGGTGGGGCGTAGCGCGGAACGGCGAGAGCCCGCGGAAGCAGGAGCCGCGGGCTCGGGACTGCAAACGGAATGGTCGCCCCGCGGGGCCGCAAGCACAAGCCCCGCGCGCCGCCGCGAAGTGCGTCCGCGCCCCGTCTCCGCTTGCGGAACCCGGAATTCGGGCGATCATACCCCGTGACAACCTGAATCGTGCGGTCGGAAGCTACGAGTTCGCGTTCCGCTCGCGCGGGGATGTAGAGAACGCGCCGCCGGCTCCGACTACTGTACGCAAGCGCCAACGAGGGCTGCTTTGCGCCGGGCCGATCGAGGGCCGAACCACCTGACGGGAGAACGAACCATGAAGTACATGATGATGATGAACGCGCCGCGCGGAACCGGTGACTACCAGGTCAACCAGTGGTCGCCGGAAGACTTCCAGGCCCACATCGGGTTCATGCACCGGTTCAACCGCGAGCTCGCCGCCTCGGGCGAGTGGGTGGATGCACAGGGGCTGGCCGCCCCGGGCGAAGCGAAGCT
>NZ_DATBNB010000064.1 GCF_036554565.1 Longimicrobium sp.
GTCGCCACGGCCGTCCACTGGTACGCCGTGAGGACCGAGGCGGGATCGAAGAACCCGTTCAGGTCCGCCGGCTCACCCGGCGCGGGAAGCGGACAGATGAGCGCGACGTCGGCGGGCGGGGGTGCCCACAGGTGCAGTAGGAATTGCCACATAACGATTCAGGATGCGGGTTAAGGGTGTGCGGGCGCGGGCCGCAGCTCAGTTCACGACGACGTAGGCGCGCAGGACGGGAGGCGCCGCGCGGGGGTCCAGGCCCCGAAAGCTCTCGAACAGCCGGCTGAGGCCGTACGTCCGCAGGGCGTCGCCGGCGCTCTCGGCATCGAACGCCTCCAGCCACGACGGCTCCCCGGCGGGGTGCAGCTGCAGCCGGTACAGGTACCGGGCGGCTTCGGGGCCCGTGCCGCGCGAGATGAACTCGTAGGTGAACGGGTCCGCGGTGGGGCGCATGAGCCCGCCGCGCGCGGGGGAGGCGCGCCAGGGCGAGGCGGCAGGGTTGTCGGCAAGGGTGCGGACGGCGAGGATGGGCATCAGCCGCCGGCCGCGCAGCGACGCCAGCATGGCACGTCCACGGGGAGACGTGGTGTCGTCGAGGACGAGCGAGGCGGCGAGCGGCGTGTTCGTCGCCGTCTTCCCGCGCGCCCGGACGATGGGTGTGGCGTCGGCTGCGGAGGTCCAGCCGGGCTCCAGGTCGATCTCCGCCGATCCGCTAGATGTCATTGCGACGCCGGACCCGGGGACGGCGGGGAGCGGCGTCACGTACAGGTTCTGGAACACGGAGGCGAGCGCGGCGGCCACGCGGCCCTGGTCGCCTGGAGCCACGAAGGCGAACGCGTAGAGCGGGCAGGTCTGCTGGTCCGCGTCTCCTGCATCGCCGCATCCAGCGGGATCGTTCGCCACGGGCCGAAACGGCGCGGCGGACGACGCGACGATGAAGGAGCCGCCGCGGCCGATCCACTCCTCCGCCAAGGCCCGCATCCGCACGAACTGCCCGTTGGCCGCGTCAGGGTTCCCGCGGCGGCCATCCCCGATGAGTACGTGCGTGGACGAGGCGGCGGAATCGCCGGAGATCAGCGGGAAGACCTCTTCGATCTCCGTGTTGGCGTCGCCGTAGAACTCCTTGTTCCCCAGCACGCCGAGCCCCTGTCCCGCGGCCGCGACCTCGTTGCCGAAGCCGTAGACCTGCGACGGCTTCAGCCGGGCGTCGAAACCGTCGATCACGGAGCGATAGTCCGTCGCCACGCGGCCGGGATACGCCGGGTCCAGGAACCCGCGCATGCTCTGGCTGCGGTCCACGTACAGCACCACGGGCCGGCCCGCGTCCGCCTCGGGCCACACGGCGAGCGAGTCCCCCGTCGCCATCGCTTTCGCGTACGCGAGGTCATTGGGTTCTCTTCCCCCTCCGCCTCGCCCTCCATCCCCGCATTTGGCGGCGGCGAGCAGCAGCAAGGCCGCGGTGAGCGTGCTCCGGCGCATCTGTCCCTGAGTGCCGATGGAGTTCCCGAAATGCGTTCGGGATACTCTGTCGGCCGGGAGCGGGATAATTCCCCATCCGACCAAAAAAGGAGGGAGGGCGCGGGAAAATCTCCCGTGCCCTCCCTCCGTTTCGCTACATCGTTTCACGCAGAGGACGCAGAGAAGACAGAGAGGACGCAGAGAACCGCGCTCGCTCTCTGCGTCCTCTCCGTTCCCTCTGCGACCTCTGCGTGAAACGTTCTTTTAGTCGCCCGCCACCGCAGCCCCGGCCACTTCGCGCAGCTGGTGCACGGCCAGG
>NZ_DATBNB010000065.1 GCF_036554565.1 Longimicrobium sp.
CTGCGAAGCGGGGGAGGGGGCCGGGGGGAGGGGGCTGCCGCAGCATGCGAGGCACCCCATCGAACCCCGGGCGAAGTTCCCCTCTCTCCCGCGCAGTTTGCGGGGGAGAGGCCCGGAGAGGGGGCACCCGCAGCATGCCGCCAACCCCGTCGAACCCCCACCGAACTCTCCCCCTCTCCCGGCGCAGTTTGCCGGGGGAGGGGGCCGGGGGGAGGGGCCCCCACGGAGCCGCGTCCATCAATCCACCAGTTCGTACAGCGCGTACCGCCGGAACACGCGCGCGCTGTGGCGGGAGATGCGAACGGACTCATTGTCCGCCTGCATCAGCGCATGGATAACGGATCGATACCCCTTCTCGTGCGCCACACGCCGCACCTCATCCGTCAGAAACGTCCCCAAGCCCAGCCCGCGCGCCTCCGGTGCCGACGCGAGCGTCTTGAGAACGACGCGCGTCGGCCGTCCGCCCGGCTCGGCCGAGAGCACGTCCGGGAACGCGAACACGAACCCCAGCAGCCGCCCGTCCGCATCCTCCGCCAGGCGCACCATCTCCGGATCCAGCAGCGGGCGCAGCGGCAGGTAGCGCGCGCGGAACTCGTCGAATTCGATCGGCGAGTAGAACAGGTTTTCCGCGAACGCGGTGCGGCTCAACTCGAAGATCGCGCGCAGCTCGTCGTCGAACCGGTCCAGGTCCAGCGCGCGGATGGTCGCCCCGCGCGCCCTCACCCGCTCGGCCAATTCGTCGCGGCGCGGATCGGCGGCGGCGAGATCCTCGACGATCGCACTCTCGTACGTCGCGACCACCCGAAAGCCGGCCTCCTCGAAATCCGCCGGATAGTCGGGCGGGTTCCACGGCTCGGAAAGGAACGGCGGCTCGGCGTCACCCTCATCCTCCGTACGGGGCGGCAGCGCCAGACGGTAGCGCCCCCACGTGCTGCCATTGATGGGCCCCAGCGCATGAAACTGGTGCCCGACGCACACGCGGATCACGGCTTCGTCGAGCAACCACACGCCGGCCGAGCGATCCGTGCGCTCATAGTGGCCGATCAGCGCGCACGGGCCGGGAACCTCCCCCACATCCTGGCCGGTGCCGTACGACAGCCTTGCGACGGGAGCGCCCCCGCGGAACGCCACCAGGCAGCGCATGCCCACGGGCACCGGCTCGTCGGGCGTGGGATAGGCCACATCGTCGCGCACCGCGTGAAACGCCGCGATGCGCGGGTCGTCGGGCCCGAACTCTTCAACCGTCGGTTCCTCGGTTTTCATCCGTTCCTATCGACGTGCGGATGGGCTTCGCGGGACTCCTTGCGCCGAAGAGCAGGAGCACGGGAAGAAGGAAGAGGTCCGCCAGCATCGCGCCGACGATGGAAAGCGAGGCCACGATGCCGAAATAGGCGATGGATTGCGAGCTGCTCGTCGCCAGCACCGCGAACCCGATGGCGAGCACCATCGACGCGAAAACGACCGCGCGCCCCGTTTCGCGGTACGTGCGCCCGACCGCCTCCTCGCGCGAAAGCCCGGCCTGCCGCTCGGCCCGATATCGGAAGAGGAAGTGGATGGTGTCGTCCACGGCGATCCCCAGCACGATGGCGCCGATGGTGGCCGTGGCGATGTCCAGCGGAATGCCCGTCCATCCCATGATGCCGAAGACGAGCGCCACGGGAAACAGGTTGGTGGGCACCGCGGCCACGGTCAGCGGCAGCGAGCGCAGGAGGAGGCCGACCATCGCGAAGACGATGACGGTGGAAATCGCCAAACCCCAGATCGTGCCGCTGACGACGTAGTCCACGATGCGCAGGTACAGCGGCAGATAGCCCGATGCGCGCAGAGTGACCCCGTTCGGGAGCACGCGGTCGCCCTCCTGCTCCAGCGCGCGCACCGTCCCGGCGAACCCGCGCGTGCTGGTCATGGGCACGAAGGCCGTCACACGCGCCTCGCGCCCATCTGCCGACAGGTAGGGTCCACCGGGTTTCGCGCGAAGATCCGCCACACCGAAGGTCCGACCGACGTCGGGGCGCGCCTCCGCCCGGCGCTGCCACTGGGCGATGCCCTGGATCACCTGCGCGTTCAGAATGCCGCCCGGCGCGCGCACGACGAACTCCAGCGGCGTGTAGTTGCCGGCGTTCTGCTCGATCCAGCGGCTGTCCGTGCGCGCAACGTGGTCCGGCGGCAGCAGCTCGATCGTGTACGTATCCGCTCTCACCCCCGCGGC
>NZ_DATBNB010000066.1 GCF_036554565.1 Longimicrobium sp.
GGAGGAGGAGGGTGTCGCCGCGCACGATCCCGCCGCGCTCGTCCACGGCGCCGATGCGGTCGGCGTCGCCGTCGAAGGCCACGCCCAGGTCGGCACCGGTCTCCTTCACCTTGGCGATGATGTCCACCAGGTTCTTGTCCACCACCGGGTCCGGGTGGTGGTTGGGGAAGGTGCCATCGGACTCGCAGAAGATGGGGATCACTTCCACGTTCGGCCCCAGCGCGCGCAGCAGGTCGACAGCGACGATGCTGCCGGTGCCGTTGCCGCAGTCCACGACGACCTTGATCGGCCGCTCGATGGAGAACTTGCCGGCCAGCACCCGCACGTACTCGCCCAGCACCTCGCGGTGCTCCACCACGCCCTCGCCGGACTCGTAATCGCTTTCCGCGATCATCCGGCGGATCTCCTGGATGGCGTCGCCGAAAATGGAGCGCCCGCCCACCGTCATCTTGAAGCCGTTGTACTGCGGCGGGTTGTGCGAGCCCGTCACCTGCAGGCCGCCGTCCAGCCCCCAGTGCGCCACGCTGAAGCTGTGCGCCGGCGTGGGCACCAGGCCCACGTCCACCACGCGCGCGCCCGCGGCCACCATGCCGCGGCTAACGGCGTCGGCCAGCTCGTTGCTGGTCAGGCGGTTGTCGCGGCCCAGCGCCAGCACCGGCTGGTCCTTGCCCAGGCGGCGGCGCGCCAGCGAGGCATAGGCACGGCCGATCTGCTCGGCCACCTGCGCGGTGACGTCGGGGCCCACCACGCCACGGATGTCGTACTGACGGAAGATATGCGGATTGACGGTCGTCATCGGATGCCGGCTCAGGCTTTGGGTCCAGGAAAAAACACGGCGCCCCCCGCCGCCGGGGGGCGCCCGTTCACTGCTACAATTAGCGGTCCAGCAGAACGGCGATGGCCTCGATCTCCACCGCCACGTCGCGCGGAAGCCGCGCCACCTGCACGGTGCTGCGCGCCGGCTTGTGCTCGCCGAAGTGCCGCTCGTACACCTCGTTCATCCCCACGAAGTCGTTCATGTCGCGCAGGAACACCGTCGTCTTCACCACGGTGGAAAGGTCGGCGCCCGCCTCGCGCAGAATGGCGCCGAGGTTCTTCATCACCTGGTCGGTCTGCATGCCGATGTCGCCTTCCACCAGCTGCATGGAGGCGGGATCGAAGGGCACCTGCCCCGCGGTGAACACGAAGCCGTGGGCGATGATCCCCTGGCTGTACGGGCCGATGGCGGCCGGTGCGTCGGCGGTCTGAACTCGTTGCATGGCAGTGCGTGAGTGCGTTGAGTGCGTAAGTGCGGAAGAACGCGTCAGCGGTCTTCCGTGCGCCGGCCGTCGGGCAGCATGGCGCGAAGCTCGTCCGGCGTCACCACGGCCACGCCGTCCTTTCCCACCTCGATGCCGGCCGCCAGGTTCGCCAGCACGGCGGCTTCCTCCATCGTGGCGCCCGCCGCCAAGCCCACGGCGACGAACGCCGTCACCGTGTCGCCCGCGCCGGAAACGTCGTACACCTGCCGCGCGACGGTGGGGATGCGGAGCGTTTCGCCCTGCTCCGAACGCAGCGCCATGCCGTGCTCGCCCAGCGTCAGCAGCAGGTGCCGCGCGCCGACGCGAACGCGTGCTTCCTCCAGCCAGTCGTCGTCGTCCGCGTTCAGCGGCTGGCCGAGGGCGGCGCTCAGCTCCACCGCGTTGGGCTTGAACACCGTCGCCCCGCCGAACTCGAAGAAGTTGCGGAACTTGGGGTCCACCACGCTGGGGATCCCCGCCTGGGCCGCGGCTTCGAGCGCGGCGCGGATGACCGAGGGCACCAGCACGCCCTTGTTGTAGTCTTCCAGCACCAGCGCGTCGCACTCCGCCACCGCCTCGCGCACGGCGCGCGCCAGCTCGTCCGCGCAGTCGCCGCCTACGTCGTCGTCGCGCTCGCGGTCGAACCGTACCACCTGCTGGTGCCGCGCCACCACGCGCGTCTTGGTGGTCGTCGGGCGGCCGGCGTGCTCCACCAGCAGCGGGCGCACGGTGCCGCCCTGCAGCTCCGTCAGCGCGCCGCGCACCTGCAGCCCCGCCGTGTCCGCCCCCACCGTGCCGATGAGCACGCAGTCCACGCCCAGGGCCACGACGTTGGCCGCTACGTTCGCCGCGCCCCCGAGCGCCAGGCGCTCTTCGCTGACCTGCACCACGGGCACGGGGGCCTCGGGCGAGATGCGCGACACCGCGCCGACGAGGTACACGTCGAGCATCAGGTCGCCCACCACCGCCACGCGCAGCCCCCTGCACCGCTCCAGGATCTCTTCCAGCCGCGCGCGTGTCAGCCGCTCCATCCCGCCCTCGTTCAGCCCCCGTGCAGCACCCGGCCACGGCCAGGAAAAGAGGCGGGGAATCTAGACACCCGGCGGAACGGTGTCAAAGGTGGCCCCGGTAGACGGCGCAGGCGATATTATCGCCCGAGTCCCCGGTCCTTCCCTGCCCTGACGCCGCCGACGACGTGAATCACGATCGCGCCTTCGTCCCGCTGGACTTCGCGCGCCTTCCCGAGGCCGAGATGCTGCGCCGCGCGCGCGAGTTCTACGCGGAGATGAACCGGCGGCGTACGACCCGCCACTTCTCGGACCAGGCGGTGCCGCGGGAGATGATCGAGTACGCCATCCGCACAGCGGGGACGGCTCCGTCCGGCGCGCACCAGCAGCCGTGGACCTTCGTGGTAGTGGGCGACGCGGAGATGAAACGGAAGATGCGCGAGGCGGCGGAAGAGGAGGAGCGCGCCAACTACGGCGGACGGATGCCCCCGGAGTGGCTGCACGCCCTGGCGCCGCTCGGGACAGACGCGGTGAAGGAGCACATCACCACCGCGCCGTGGGTGGTGATCCTTTTCCGCCAGCGGCATGGGGTAAATGCGGACGGAAGCCAGCGCACCCACTACTACTCGACAGAAAGCTGCGGCATCGCGGCGGGGCTGTTCATCGCCGCCGTGCACCAGATGGGGCTGGCGACGCTCACCCACACGCCGTCGCCGATGGGCTTCCTTTCCGAGCTGCTGCAGCGTCCGGCGAACGAGAAGCCCTTTCTGCTGATGCCCGTGGGCTATCCCGCCGCCGACGCGCGCGTGCCGGACCTGTCGCGCAAGCCGCTGGACGAGATTTCCACCTGGTTCGAGTAGCGCCGGGAGCGGTGGACGAAAACGGCGCGGGGCCGGACCCAGGGTGAGGTCCGGCCCCGCATTTCGTTGCGCCGTCAGCAGATCAGTCGCGGGCCTTGTCGCGCTTCGACAGCTTGCCGATCTCGATGTGCACGGCCGTGATGTCGCCCGCCAGCTCCGACATTTCTTCGGTGATGTCCAGAATGGCGCGCACACCGTCGCCCCACACCTGGCCCACGTAGCAATCGCCGGCCTTGAAGAGCACCCGCTGCGCTTCTTCGAGCATGTCGACGGCTTCCCAGATGATTTCGCGGGCCTTTTCCAGGTGCTCCGGCGCGGTGAGGTCTTCGCTCATTATGACGTGGGGCAGGTTCGAAAGCGGGGGTGCCCGTCTGTGGAGCTATACGATAGCACGGTGGAACGCGGCGCGCGACTCCCGTCCACAAAGACGGCGAAAGGGACGCGGCGGCGGCCTCGTCCCTCTCCCTCGTGATCACCGGAAGCGACGGCTCACGCCATCATCTTGCGGACCTCTTCCGTCATCCGCGGAAGGATCTCGTTCAGGTCGCCGACGATGCCGTAGTCGGCAACCTTGAAGATGGGCGCCTCGGGGTCCTTGTTGATGGCCACGATGTAGCGCGACGTGCGCATTCCCGCCAGGTGCTGCACGGCCCCGCTGATGCCCACGGCGAAGTACAGCGTGGGCGACACCGTCTTGCCCGTCTGCCCCACCTGCTCGGCGTGCGGGCGCCAGCCGGCGTCCACCACCGCGCGCGACGCGCCGACGGCGCACTTGCCCCCGAACGCCGCGGCCAGGTCGTCGAGCAGCTTGAAGTTCTCGGGCGAGCCCAGCCCGCGGCCGCCGGAAACGATGATGGGCGCCTCGCCCACGTCCAGCTTCTCCGCCGCACCCGCCTTGATCTCGCGGACGATGGCGCCGAAGTCGGCCGTGTTGATGGAAACGTCCAGCGCCTGCACCTCGCCCGCCCTGGCGTTGTCCGTGGGCAGGAACACGTTGGGGCGCAGAGACAGCACGGCGGGCTTGCCCGTGCACGCCACCTGTGCGTTCAGCTTGCCGGCGTACTCGGGGCGGGTGGCCACGATGTCGCCGCCCTGCACGTCGAGCGCGGTGCAGTCGCTGGCGTAGCCCACGCCCAGGCGGGCGGCCACGCGCGGCGCCAGGTCCTTGCCCATGGACGTGGCCGGGAAGAGCGCGGCGTCGCAGCCGTGCTGCTGGATGAAGTTCACGATGACGGTGGTGTAGCCCTCGGCCGAGTAGGTGCCGAACGCCTCGGCCTCGCCCACGAACACCTTGTCGGCGCCCACGCGGCCCAGCTCGGCCGCGGCCCCGCCGATGCCGGAGCCGCCCAGAACGACGGCGTGCACGTCGCTGCCCAGCGCATCGGCCAGCTTGCGGGCGGCGGTCACCACTTCCTGCGAAACCTTGCGGATTTCGCCGTCACGCGTTTCGGCGAACGCGAAAATGCCTGGCATATGATTGGTTCCTCTCGCCTTTAGATGACCTTGGCCTCTTCGCGCAGCAGCCGCAGCAGCGCGGGCACCGCGTCGGCGCCCTCGCCCACGATGCGGCCGGCCTGGCGCTCGGCGGGATAGCTGAGCTTGCGCACCTGCACACCGGAATCGCCCGCGGCGGCGTCCTTCTGCTCCAGCGGCTTCTTCTTGGCCGCCATGATGCCCTTGAGCGACGCGTAGCGCGGCTCGTAGGCACCCTTGGTGAGCGTCAGCGCGCAGGGAATTCGGAGCTCCACCACTTCGTGGCCGCCCTCGATCTCCCGGTTCGCCGTCACCTTGCCGTCGGCCACGCTGAACTCGGTGACCGCGCTGGCGCAGGGAATTCCCAGCAGCTCGGCGGTCATCGGCCCCACGGCCTGCAGATCGTCGTCGATGGCCTTCATCCCGAAGAGCACCAGGTCGTACTCGCGGCCCTTGATCTCCTCGGCCAGGGCGCGCGCGGCGGCCAGGCCCTCGGGCTTGCTGTCGGACTTGAGCAGCACGGCGTCGTCGGCGCCCATGGCCAGGCCGGTGCGCAGGGTCTCCGCGCTCTCGGCGCCGCCCACCGTCATCACCGTCACGCTGCCGGAGCCCGCCGCTTCCTTGTGCTTCAGGGCGGCCTCGACGGCAAACTCGTCGTACGGGTTCAGGACGAACTTGATGCCGGCGGCATCCACGCTCTTTTCGTCGCCGGCGATGCGAACGCGCGCCTCGGTGTCCGGGACGCGCTTCACGCACACGATGCTCTTCACGCGCATCTCCCTTGAGTCGATGGTACGTCCCGGCCGTCCGGCGGCTCGGGAGCCGGGATTATACCGCGACGCGCGTGGATCGGGCAACCCGGCTCCCCCTCCGCGTGGAGAGGGAGCCGGATGGAGATCAGTAGCTGGTGAAGAGCAGCAGGTTGGGGGTGCCCCCGGCGGCGCTCTGGGCGTGGAAGGTGATGCGGCCGACGGTGGCGTTCGTCGCCAGCTCGCTCCGTACGGCGGCGGGTGTGGCTGTGGGGTTGTTCTGGAGGTACATCGCGATCACCCCGGCCACGTACGGCGATGCGACGGACGTTCCCACGGTGGTCACCTGGTCGGTGTCGCTGTCGTCGTCCGCCGTGGTGATGTCTACCCCGGGGGCCAGGATGTCGATGCAGGGGCCGTAGTTGCTGAAGTAGCCCTCGGCGTCGTAGCGGTCGGTGGCGCCCACCGTCACGGCGTTCGGGGCGCCGCCCGGGCTTTCGCCGCAGGCATCGATGGGCACGTGGTTGGCGTCGCCGTTGCCCGCCGCGATCGCGTAGTGCACCCCCGCCGCGATGGAGTTCTCCACCGCGGTGCGCAGCGACTGTACGTTTCCGTACGCCAGGCTCATGTTCACCACCGCCGGGCGCACTGCGTTCGCGGTGAGCCAGTCCACCGCCGCGATGGCCATCGACGCCTGCCCCCCGCCCTGGCAGTTGACCACCCGTCCGGACCACAGCTTCACCTGCTTGGCCGCGCCGTAGGTTACGCCGCCGACGACGCCCGCCACCTGGGTGCCGTGCCCGTTGCAGTCCAGGGCGCCGTTGCGCTTTCCGTACGAGTCGCCCACGAAATCGCCGTTCTTGCCGTTGGGGATGTACTGCGCCCGGCCGGACGGCGCGAACTCCACGTGCGTCTTGCGGATGCCGGAGTCCAGCACGTACGCGTTCACCGTGGCGCCGGTGGCCGTGTACGTGTAGCTGGTGCTCAGGGGCAGGTCGCGCTGGTCCAGGCGGTCCAGCCCCCACGTGGCGTTCGCCTGCGTGGTCGCCACGCCGCCCCACGCGTCCGCTTCGACGTAGGCGACGTTCGGATTGTGCCGCAGAGCGTTCAGCTGCGCCTCGTTCAGCGTTGCCGCGAAGCCGTGGAGCGCCGCGCCGTAGACGAAGCGGGGCGAAACCCCCGCGCTCGCGGCGACTGCCTCGGCGCCCGGGCCCTTCAGCACGACGATGTAGTCCCCCGCCAGCGGCCGGGCGGCTGCCTGGAGGAGCGGGACCGCTCCCGCGCGCGGCTCCGTCGGCGCGGGCGCATCGGTGCACGCCAGCAGGGCGAACGGCAGGAGAAGGAGCAAGGATCGTTGCTTCATGGGGCACCTCGAGGGAATGGGGGTGGGATGAAGTCCGGCACCCATCCCCAAGGCATGACGAGGGCCAAGCGCCACCGCGGATAAAACCCTGATCCAGCAACGATTTGCGATGTAGAATTCGTCGCCTGCCAGTTCGCTTCGGTGCACGCCGCGAGGCTGTGAGCACCATTCCGGTGCGGCACGCCATCCGGGGCGGGGATCGGCGCAAATCACGGCGCACGCCCGGGGGTCCGCACGAGAGATCGAGGCTCGAATGGCTGCCGGTGAATGCCTTTGGAGCCCCCTCCCCCCGGCCCCCGTCCCCCGCTGCGCAGGGGAGGGGGAGACCTGATCCGCGATCCCGCTGGGATCGCGCACACGACTGGCGCCCCTCCCCGAGCGAGGACAGGTGAGGGCCCCACGGCAACCGAGGCCTCGGCTGGGGGGACCGCTGCCGCGCCTCGGTTAGTTCGTGCCCCAGGCTAGATCCTTCGGCCCGCGACGGACGGCGTTCGGGCAGGGTGTCGCGCGGCTGGGCCTCAGGATGACAAGCTGTGAGGCACCAAGGACTTGGGCGCGCCAAGGTCTGGTGTGTACCCCCTCTCCCACGCTGTTTGTGGGAGAGGGTGGACGCGTGTCAGCGCGGACGGGTGAGGGCCCCGCGGCAGCCGTGGCCGCGATGACAGGCTCTGGTGCGGCTCGAAAGTTGGGGAAACGCCCCGGACTGGCACCCTTCCCCCGGGCAGTATGCGGGGGAAGGGTTGGGGATGGGGGGCGCCGGCCGGCACACCCGGATCAGCCTGACGCTCCTGAACCCGGTGTGTCAAAGGCGAGGGCGCGCATCTCGGCCACGAGGTCAGCAACGCCGCGCCGCTGCGTCTCCAGCCCCGCGACGTCCACGGATGGCGGCATCAGGAGTTCCTGCACCCGCCGCGCAAAGCCGGACGGCTGGACGGACAGCTTTTCCATCGCGTGCGCCAGCCGTTTTTCGCCGGGGAAGTACGAGCGGTTGAGCGCGAACACCACCTGGATCAGTGCCTGCAGTACCTGCTGCACGATGGCGGAGGTGTAGATGACGTCGCCGCGCTGGACGGCGGTGCGGTAGTGGAAGTTCTCCGGCCAGAACGCGGCCTCGGGCATGAACCGGTCGAGGATGTTCTGGCGCAGCGCCTCGGGGTAGGTGGCAACGGCGGCCTTCCACCGGGCGAGGACGCCGTGCGGATCGTCCACGACCATCATCGAATGCACGTCCGCGAGCGCGGTGTAGCTCAGGAATCCCATCACTGTCCACACCACGTACTCGCGCCCCACCTCCCCGCCGACGCACGCCCGCAGCGTGCGATCCACTTCGCGCGTGCTTCGCAGCCAGCACTCCACCCGCTGGCCTACGTGCCAGAAGTCCGTCCCGCCCTGCACGAACGGATCGTCCGCGCCCCACGACTCCGGCCGCGCCTCTACGCCGAGCTCGGCCACCACCGCTTCGTCGCGGCGCGCGGCCGGAAGCACCTCGTTCGCGAAAAGGTAGATGTCGACGTCGGAGAGGGAATCGCCGCTCCCCTTGGCGTACGATCCCCCGATCGCGATTCCGTATTCGCCGGCCACCCACGTCCGCAGCATGGGAAGGAGGCTGGCGGCGATCTCCTCGGGGCGGGTCATCCCGAAGCGCGCCCCATCACTGCTCGGGCCGGATGGGCAGGTCGAACTGGCCCCGGCCGATGCTGATGGTGTTCTGCAGCCCGGGATTGTCTGCCCGGACCGCCACCGCCTGGAAGGTGCCCTTGATCCGCAGGCGACTGCGCGAAACCACCTCCACGGCCCCCAGAGCCAGGACGTAGCTCTTGGCCATCAGCTCGGAGGGATCCCGCGTGTTGGGCAGGTCCGTGGCGGCCACGTCCGGAACGAAGATCCCGATGCGGCACTCGGGCGCCGGCTGCTGCTGGCAGAGGGTAGGGTTCAGCTGCAGCGTTCCCTTCTCCGCCTCGCCCAGCAGGAGCGCGAACGCATCCCCCCGCCCCGCCCCGCGCGCCTGGAACGCCACGAGCGCAATGCTCTCCTCCTCGCGCAGGGCGGTGGCGCCGGTTTCCGCCGCCGGCACCGTCCCCGGCTCGGCTTCGATGGCGCCGGTGGCCTG
>NZ_DATBNB010000067.1 GCF_036554565.1 Longimicrobium sp.
AACGGCGCGTCGAGCGCCACCACCACGGCCCCCTGGCGCGCCAGCAGCACCCCTTCGCCAGTCATCTGCTGGGCGTTGCCCGGGAGTCCGTGCTGCAGCAACAGCCCCGCGAACGGGCCCGCACCCTCGGGCACGAAGAGCCGTCCCGTCGCGCGGCCGGTGCCGCGCGGGCTGAGGAAGCTCAGCTGGTAGATCTGCACACCCGGCGGGGTGCCGATCGGCTGGAGCACCAGGTCGTAGGCCGCCGCGCGGTCATAGGCGAACGCCGTCAGGGCCAGGGCGGGTGCCGGCGCGTCACTGAGCGTCGGGAGGGTGCAGACGCCGCCGGGCGGCTCGGCCGGCAGGCCGCAGGCACCGGCAAGCACGAACACGAGCAGCAGAGCGAGAGCGACGGAGCGCATGAGCATGGTGCCACCTCGACAGGAGTTGCAATTCGATTCAAGCTTGTCGGCAAAAAGACTTTCGTCAAGATGGCACCGCTATGACGCCCGGCATTCTGTGCAGGTGAGTTTTTCTTTTATCTGTAGCTGTTTAGGCGCGGCCGGCGAGGATAGAGTTGTCAGGCAGCAGTCGGGCGCAGCGGCGGGCGAAGTGCCGGCGGGAACGCCGGCATCGGTCGAAACGCGCTCCCCACTCTCCGGCACCATTCACTCCAAGAGGGCGGAATCATGTCCAGCCTCGTCCATAGATCCGGTCTGGTCGCAGCGCCCGTCCTGATCGTGCTCGCCACCTCGGGATGCCGCGAGCGGGGCGTGGTGCCGCCGCAGGTTGCCGCGCCTGCCCCGCGGGCCGCTCAGGTGAGTCTCGAGATCGACTACGCCGGCGCCGAGGCCGTGATGGCGGCGCTGGAGCGCGACACCATCACCGATGCGGCGGTGGACTCGCTCCTCGAGATCCACGGCGTGAGCATGATGGTGGACAACGTCGTCCGCCTCGTGCCGGGTGTGGAGCGCGCTGATTTTGGCATCGCCCTCCAGAGGTTTCTGGGGACGGCCGCCGTGGCGCAGGAGCACATCCACTTCAACCTGCCGAAGGCCCATGGCGAGCGGGAGCGCATCCGGACGCTTCTCGCGCATCTCCGCGAGAACGAGCAGGCCGTGCTGGATCGGTTGCTTGCCATCATGGGTCCCTACACGCCGGAAACCGGTCCGCTTCATCTGAAGGCGTACCTGATGGCGGGGGGCACGTCCACGGGCTTCGTCCGCACCACGCCCGAGGGTGATGTGTTCTACTACAATCTTGCCGACGCGGCTGGAGACTGGGAGGGTGTGATGGCCCACATCACGCACGAGACCTTCCACCTCGTGCAGAAGGCGGCGTTCCGCCGCGTGCCGAGCCTCGCGGCCATGGCCGACTTGGCGGAGAGCCTTCCCCTGCCCGAGCGGACGCTGGCGACGGTCGTCAGCGAGGGCACCGCGGACCTGGTGTCCGACCCGGAGAGGTTCGGCGGCGGCGGCCCCGAGATCGCGCGCATGCGCCAGCGCTTCCGTGCGGATGCCGAGCCCGCGCGCGTGCGTGCGAACTTCGCGCTCTTCGACACCACGTTCCAGCAGGTGGCCCGCGACGAGATCACCTGGCGGGAGGTTCTGGACCGCGGCTTCATGAGCAACCCGCGGTTCTATGCCCTCGGCTTCCAGATGGCGAAGGCGATCGAGCGTCACTGTGGACCTGAGTGCATCCGCCGCCTGCTGCAGCAACGACCCGTCGAGTTCTTTCTCCAGTACATCTCCCTGTACCGTGAGCACCCGGAAATCGTCGGCCGCTTCGCCCCGGAGACGGAGCGATACCTCATGTCACTCCGGTGAGGGAGGGACGGCGAGCCCTGTTCCGCCTCTCTCACTGCGCGAGCCACTTCCAAGTGCGCCCCTAACGGAATCGGGGACGACCCGCCCGCAGCGCATCACCCCCGATCCGACCGTCGCCCGCCCCCGCCGGCGCTGCTGCGTCCACCACCGCCACCCGCCGGGGCTCTACCTCCACCGAGTTGCGCTTCTCACGCAAGCGGTGCCACTCCGCGTGCCCTCGCCCACTCCATCGCGCTGGCCGCCGCCTCGCGGAGGGCGCACCCGAACTCCAGCACTGCCTCGGCAACGAGCAGGTCCATCGCCAGCTCATCCTCCGGTGCGTAGCGGGCCAGCTTGATCGACGAGTTCGCCACCGCTTCCAGTGCACCGAACCTGTCCGCCAAGATCTCCAGGAACCGCATAGGTGACGGCGGGTGCTGCTGCTGTTCCATGCTCACCTCCATCTCTTGACCCGCGCCGCCGAGCAGGGCTACTCTACAAATCGGACGGCTCGCAAGTCGTTCGCATGTGGAGGCTGGCCGTGTCTTCCTGGCCGAGGAGGCGGCCAGCCTCTTTTTACATGCCCTGCGTTATCAAGATAGATAACAAGGAAGGGGATGTCAACAAGTTTGGTAACTAGACTAAGTGGGGGCTGAGTGGCGCGAGAAGAAATCCTTGGCATGGTTCAACGCGTGCTGCGGGATGGCCCTTTTTCGATGCGCCAGCTCGCCGAGGACGCCGGTCTGAGCTATGGCGTGCTCCGTGCTTGGGCGATGGGGCGGAGGACTCCCACGCCGGAAAACCTCTCGCGCATCGCGGACGGATTCGAGCGCCGAACTGAGCGGCTCCACGCCATCATCACTGAATTACGGCAAGCGGCCGGGGAAAATTCCAAAGACGACCGGCGAGGGTGAGTTGGGGCGCAAAGTCCCATACAGCGGGCGTCCCGACAATCGGCAGCAGGGGATACGCGGCCGGGGGTTGCTTCGCCCGACGACAGGCTTGCACGCCGGCCCCTACCCCTGACCCCTGGGATTTGAGGCCGCTGGACCAACGCGGTGGAGGTCGGCCGAACTCGTGACATCAAAAGAACAACTCACGCGCCTCCAAGAATATGCCGATGCGCTCCTCGGCGCGTTTTTAGGGCTCCGGCTTAACTATGGCCTGCTTGCGCCTTTGTTAGGCGGTGTGGACCTCCCCATTTCCACGCCTCCGCGGCGGCAACTCGTTCATGGCCTGTCAGCGTTGCGAAATACCCTGTTCTTCTCATGCGCGCTTGACGTTGTTAAGCTATCCTGGGATAGAGATCGGCGTACCGCCAGCGTCGCAAACATCGTCGCCCAACTCGAGAGACCCGAAGTACTGCAGCTGGTCAAAGACAATCCTCTGTTCTCAGTTGTTATTCCTCGAAAGAGCTACGATGAGGGAGACAAAGAGGGGTTGCGCGCGATCGAAGAAGCCGAGAACCACCGTAGACGTGTACAGATAGACAAACAACTGACTCGGCTACTGGCTCTGTGGACTGACTACGAGAACCACGGATTCAAGAATGCGTTCATTACGCTTCGCGATCAGCATTTGGCTCACCTGGAGGTACGCCCTCAAGGCGGAGGGTACGAGCCACTCGACATCAATGGCTTTAAGATCCTGCGCTCCGACTTAGCGACCGCCTTGAAGTTGTTGGGTCCGATTATAGTTGAGATCAACCGAATCGTCCGCGACGCAGATTTTGCACTGGACCAAGCCGCCAAAGCGTTCGATCAGGACGGCCGCAGATTCTGGGAACCATTGCTCCAATCCGGTTCCGAGGGGGGGCCAGCCTGATCGGCTGCAGGGCATGCGGGGCATCCATGCTTTAGACAGACGCCAGGCCTTGTGCGCCGGCCCACACCCCAAGCCCTTGTTTCGTTCGGCTTTCACATGGAGGAGGCAAATGGATTCGCAACAGGAGCGTGAACTGCTCCGCGGTTTCCAGAAGGCCATGTTCGAAATTTACGACGCAGCGACACGCCTGAAGCCCCCGTATCGACCGACGGCTTTCCGAGGGATGCTGGTCGAGCATGGTGGAAAGCACACGGCCGATCGACTTTTGGCGTCCACTCAGCCCTCGAGCGGATTTACAGAACTCTTCCGCCGCGGACGTGAAAACCTGCGGCTAAGTGTCGAATACTTAGTACTCACTGATCCGTGGCGCGCTTTGTTCACGCCCCATCAGCTCGCCACGGCGCATCACCGATTATCGGAAGTAGGTTTCGAGCCTCCGCAGGCTCCACTTGGGGGGAACGCAACCACGGAGGACGAGGCTCCAGTAGACGCCCCACTTCCGGAGGAACTACCTGCGAACGCCCCGCTGCACGAAGGCGCTATCCGACAAATTACGATCAATGCCTATGAACGAAGCTCTGCTGCAAGAGCAGCATGCATTTCTCACCACGGTACTGCTTGCACCGTTTGCGGCTTCGACTTCGCTAAGGCGTATGGTCCGGTCGCCGAAGGCCTCATCCACGTGCATCATCTGGTGCCGATTGCTTCTATCGGCGAATCCTACGTGGTTAACCCTATTCAGGACCTGAGGCCGGTGTGCCCGAACTGCCATGCCGTGATTCATCATGGCGGTACCTGCCGGAGCATCGAAGAGGTTCAGCGGCTTCTCCGGCACCGGAGCAGGACAAAAGGCGAGCGCTAAATCCCGGCTGAGCCTGGCTAGCACTGCAGTCGACATTCAGTGGCCATGCGTTCTCGCCCACTGCGGACTTGTGCGCCAGCGGCGCTGCATGTTCTGGAGGACGCCGAACGGGCCTGAGCTTGGGGCGTCGGCCTGCCTGACGGCCCAACGACAATCCCCACGAACGGAGAGGAACAACATGCCGGCAGGAGCACAAGTTCAGCACTCGAAATTTCCAGTTGCCCACGTTCTTTATGATGATGGCGAGTTTTCGGTTGCTTGGGGCGCTTACGATGGTGGGCGGCGTTGTCTCGGGATGAGATGGAACGGTGGACCGAACGACGCTGGGTATCCAAAACTGTTTCAACATCCTGTCTGGTTCGTTCTACCAGAAGCATTGTCAATTCCATTCCTGAAGAGCTTGTTGGGGACAACTGCCGATAACAAAGCGGTGCTGGAGGTTCTTGTGGATTTAGAGGCAAGCGGTGCATTGAAGCCGTGACGGACGCCCGTCGCAGTTGCTGCTGAGATTCAGTTGCAAGGGATGCGGGGCCGCCCGCGATTTGCAGATGACAGGCTTGTGCTGGCCCCGGACCCTGACGCGTTGTATCCGCTAGGCGGAGCGGCAAACAGCGCGGCAGCTGGATCCTTCCGCCGCTATCGTGGTTTGGATCGCCGGGGTACTGGAGAGACACCCTCTGTTGGCACTGAGAAAGAAACCGCCTCCGGACGGCGTCCGGAGGCGGTTTCTCAACTCGGAGCTTTGGAGATCACGACGGTAAGCCGACCGCCGTGATCAGCGGCTCAGAACGGCAGGTCGTCGTCGTCCTCGAACGGCGGCGCCTGGAAGTCGTCGTAGTCGCGACCGCCCGCCCCGCCGGATCCGGCACCGCCGCGCCCACCACCCCCACCCCCCCCACCCCCGCCCCCGCGCGGGGCC
>NZ_DATBNB010000068.1 GCF_036554565.1 Longimicrobium sp.
TGATGTGTGGCGGATCCCTCAGTCGCTGCTGTCCGCGGTGTTCGGGCAGGTGCACCGTCGCCGCTTCTTCGGGATGACAGACGATGGCGTCGCCCGCGGTGTGGAGGCTTTCCGCGGTGGTTGCGGCGGATTCATCCGCTCCCGCGTGGCAGCAGGCTACGACGCGGGGCCGGAGAGAGGCACGTCGGCGCGCAGTTCCCAGCGGCAGTTGGCGCAGTGCACCAGGTGGGGGCGCTTCATTCGCCCCGTCTCACGGAAGTCCTGGTCGGTGCCGCACTTGGGGCAGGAGCCGTGGAGCGAGACGAGCGTGCGGTGCTCGCGAAAGCGGCTCATCGCCCGCATGCCGCCTACCACGAGCACCACCAGCACCCACGGAAGATGCGGCGGAATGAAGAACACGATCGGCGCCAGGAGCCAGAGCCCAAGCTGCATCAGCGCCGAGCTGCGGCGCCACCTCGCGCTCCGCTCGATCACACGGGCGCGTGCCTCCGTCCACTCGCCGCTCGCAAAAACCAGCCGAGCCGTTACCTCCGGCACGGCCGGGCTATCGTGCGACATTTGCCGTCACTGCGTCTGGGCCTGCACCACCGCGGCGGTGCCGACGCCGGCCAGGTCCCACGCGATGTCGCGCACGGACGCGGTGTGCCCCTCGGCGTTTCGATCGCTCCATTCCTTCCACAGCCCCACGCCGACGCCGGTCCCGGCGCCTACCAGCAGGCTGGCGTCGTTGTCCAGTCCAGCCGCGCGGGCGCCGCTGGACGCCAGGCTCGTCACGATGAACGAGGTGACGAAGTGCTTCACCTTGTCTTCGCCGAACCAGCGGTCCTCCGGCTGGGCGCGCGCCGCCGGGCCGCCGCCGAGAGACAGGCAGAGCATCAACAGGCAGGTTTCCATGCGTGTCTCCTGGTCGTTTTTGTCAGCGCCTGGACGCCACGTGCGCGGCGATCAGCGGGCCGTGCAGCTTTCCGTTCTCGATGAAGATCTTGTTCGCGTCGTGGCCGGAGACGACGACGCCCGCCACGTACATCCCCGGCACGTTGGTCTCCATCGTCGCGGGATCGTGCCGCGGGATGCCGGTCACCTCGTGCACCTCGATGCCGAACGCACGCAGCACGCCGGGATCGGGCTCGAAGCCCGTCATCGCCAGCACCCAGTCGTTCTTCATCGTCCGCAGCTCGCCCGTCTCCAGGTTCTCGACCACCACCTCGTGCGGGCGGATCTCGGCCAGGCGGTGGCGCCAGAGCGCGGGGATGGCGCCCTCGGCGATGCGGTTCTCGATGTCGGGCCGCACCCAGGGCTTCACGCCTCGGTCCAGCTTGTCGAAGATGTGCACCAGCGTGGTGCGCGACCCTTCGCGCCACGTCAGGAGCGCCGCGTCGGCCGACGAGTTGCCCCCGCCGATGACGATCACGTCCTGGTTCCAGAACGAGTACGGGTCCTTGAAGTAGTAGAGCACCTTCGGCAGATCGGCGCCGGGCACGTCCAGGCGGCGCGGGCTGTCGTAGTAGCCCGTGGCCACGACCACGTTGCGCGCCCGGTGCGTCCGCGGCTCGCCACGCGCGATCGTCCGCAGCACGAAGGCGTCGCCGTCCCGCTCCGCCGTGGCCACCTCCTCGAACTGGCGCACGTCCAGCCGGTAGTATTCCGCCACCTTGCGGTAATATCGCAGCGCCTCGCGGCGCGTGGGCTTGTCGCCCGAGGTGGTGAACGGCAGGTCGGCGATCTCCAGCTTTTCGGGGCCGCTGAAGTAGGTGACGTACGTGGGATGGTCCATCATGGCCTGCGTGATGGCGCCCCGGTCGAACAGCACGCACGAAAGCCCCGCCTGCGCCGCCGCCACGCCCACCGCGATCCCGCACGGCCCCGAGCCGATGACGGCGATGTCGGCCGTCTCCGGAATATCCGTCATCTCTGCTCTTGTATCCTTCAGGTGCGATTCGGTCCTCGCCCGGGCGGTTCCGCAGGGTCCGCGCCGAACTGCATGGGTCACGCGGAGGCGCGGAGGTCGCGGAGAACTGCAAGAGGGCGCCTCCGCTGTTCCTCCGCGTTCTCCGCGCCTCCGCGTGAGATCGTAGTTCTCAAGTTTTGCCGATGCGAGCCAGCACGCGGTCCGCGGCGGTGATGCCGCAGTACTGGGCCTCTTCGAACAGGGCCAGGCCGCTCACGTCGGAGTGCGCGTAGTAGACGGGACCCGCCGAGTCCGCCAGGGCGCGCCGGACGGGGTCCGCGAGAAAGCCGGGGACGGGGCGGGGCATGGCGTGCCCCATCCGCATGATGTCGATGCGCGACACGCAGGCCCGGATGTCGGGGTGCGCGCGCTCCAGGTCCGCCAGGATCAGCTCCTTCCACTCGTGCCAGGGGCGGCGGAGCAGGAGCGCCCGCGCTTCCGCGGGGGACGCGTGCGCCAGGGCCCAGTAGTACGTCCACACCGTCTGCGCGGGGCGGATGGCGTGCGTCTGGTGCGTGGCGATCACGTAGCCCAGCGAGGGCGAGCCGTGGATCACGTTGTCCCACGCCGGCTCGAAGCCGCTCTCGGATGGCCAGCGGTCCAGCACCAGGTTGGCCGTCAGCCAGGGCGAGTAGGTGAAGCGCACGGGCGGCGCGCCTTGCACGACGTGCGGCGCCAGGAACGAGGGCGCGGCCCAGACCGCAGCGTCGGCTACGTATTCCACCTCTCCCGCCAGCACCCGCACGCCCGAGCCGCGCGCCTCCACGCGGTGCACCGGCGCGCCCGTCCGCACGTGGCCGCCCACGCGCTCCAGCAGCCGCCGCGCGATCCACCCGTTCCCCTCGGGCCAGGTGAGGGTTCCCGACTCGCCATCGTGCGGGCGCGAGGCGAAGTAGTGCACCCCCGCCCACGCCGAGGTGTCGTCCACCCGCGCGCCGTAGTCGTCGCGGCAGGCGTAGTCCACGTACCAGCGCAGCGCGGCCGACCGGTAGCCGCGCGCCGCCAGCCACGCCGCCATCGACACGCCGTCCAGCTCCGACGGCCGCGCCCCCAGCGCCGAGGGGATGGTGAAGGCGCCGGTCGCGCGCATCTGCGCCATCTCCTCGCCGAAGCGGCGCATCTCGGCCCGGTCCGCCGCCGTTTCGGCCAGCGCGCCTTCCATCCCCTCGTGCCAGCGGCCCCAGCGGTGGATGCGCTCGCGCGGCGTCGACACCAGCATCCGCTCGTTCCACACGCCTCCGCGCAGCACGCCCAGCTCCTCGAACAATTCGCGGACGTAGACGGCCTTGGCGTCCGGCACGGGAACGTAGTGCGCCGCCCAGGGATAGGCGGACGCCTCGGACTGGCCCCAGCGCGAGTTGCCCCCGGCGTGGTCCTCCAGCTCCAGCAGCACGAAATCGGCAAAGCCGCGCTTCTTCAGCCGCCACGCCGCGGACAGCCCCGCCATCCCCCCGCCCACGATCACCACGGGAACGCGCTGGGTGCGGCGGATGGCCGGAACTGCAGCCCGGTCGCGCAGGCGGTGGCCCCGCGCACCGCCGTCGTCCACGAACCCGCCGGCCACCGCGCGGTCCGTCTTGCGCGCGCACGCCACGAAGGGCGCCGCGGCCAGCGCGGCCACGAACGCCCTTCGCGAAATCCCCCCGTGCCCCTCGCTCACGGCCGTCGCGGCTCCCTCCGGCGGGGGCTACGCACGGGCAGATTCCATCTGGCGCAGCGCCGCGATGTTCTGCTGCAGCCGCGCAAGCAGCTCGTCGTACAGCGGGTCGGGGTTGTTGTCGACCAGGTCGCCCAGCGCGGCCACAGCCTGCTCGTGCGCGCTGATCGCCTTGGTGATTCCCAGCTGCTCGTTGTCCTGCGGCTTCATCGCATCGCCTTCGTCATTGCGTGATTTGCTCCCACTCGCTGCTGTAATAACGCACCAGCACCTGGTCGTCCAGCCGGTTGGCGCGGACGGGAATCCGGCGCATGTCCGTGGGAAACTGGAAGAGTCCGGCCATCGCGTCGGCCGTCAGGTAGCGCAGGCCCTCCGGCAGCCGCGCGGGTGCGCGGTAGTCGCCCGTGCCGGCCAGGATGAACCCCCACTCGCCGAACGAGGGCACGTACACGTGGTAGGGCCAGGTGCGCAGCCCCGCCTCGTCCAGCGTGCGCTCGATGCTCCAGAACGCGGTGCGCGCGAACATGGGCGACGTGCTCTGCACCACCATCATCCCGCCGGGGTTCAGGTGCTGGCGCAGCAGGCGGTAGAAGGTGGTGGTGTACAGCTTTCCCACCGCGTAGTTGGAAGGGTCCGGAAAGTCCACCACGGCGAAGTCGAACGTTTCGCTGCTTTCCGCCAGCCAGCGGAAGGCGTCGGCGTTGATGACGCGCACCCGCGGCGAGAGCAGTGCGCCGCCGTTCAGCTTCAGCATCTCACGGTGCTCGCTGAACAGGCGCGTCATCTCGGCGTCCAGGTCCACCAGCGTCACCTGGGCGCTGGGATAGCGCAGCACCTCGCGCACCGCCAGCCCGTCGCCGCCGCCCAGCACCAGCACGCGCTTTGGGGATGGATGCGCGGCCAGGCCAGGGTGCACCAGCGCCTCGTGGTAGCGGTACTCGTCGCGCGAGCTGAACTGCAGGTGGCCGTTCAGGAACAGGCGCAGGTCGCCGCGCCAGGCGGTGAGCACGATCCGCTGGTACGGCGAGTTGCGCGTGAGCACCACCGGGTCGGCGTACATGCTGCTTTCCGCCGTCCGCGTGATGCGCTCCGCCGCCGCGAAGCCGGCGACCAGCAGCGCCAGCACGAACACGGAGCCCGCCTGCAGCCTGCGCCGGTTGGGGAGCGCGTCGCGGAACAGCCAGGTGCTCCACAGCGCCACCGCCGCGTTGATGATGCCGAAGAGCAGCGCCGACCGCGCCATCCCCAGGTAAGGCACCAGCACCAGGGGAAAGAGGAGCGAGGCGCCCAGCGCGCCCAGGTAGTCGAAGGTCAGCACGTTGGCGACCACGTCCTTGAACTCCAGCCGGTCGCGCAGCAGCCGCATCAGCAGGGGAATCTCCAGCCCCACGAAGATGCCGATCAGGGAGACCAGCAGGTACAGCAGCGGGCGGAAGGCGTCGGTATAGGCGAACGCCAGGAAGAGGAGGGTGGACGAAAACCCGCCCACCACCGCCACCATCAGCTCGATGCTCACGAAGCGCGACGCCAGCCCGCGGTGGATGAAGCGCGAAAGCCAGCTGCCCACCCCCATGGCGAACAGGTAGGTGCCGATGATGGTGGAGAACTGCAGGACGCTGTCGCCCAGCAGGTAGCTGGCGAGCGCGCCGGCCACCAGCTCGTAGATCAGCCCGCACGCCGCGATCAGCAGGACGGTGACGAACAGCGCGGCGTTCACGGGCGGCCCTTCGCTCCCAGCGGACTTCGCGTCACCAGATGGCGGCGGCGATGATGATGGAAACGCCGATGGACATGGCGCCTACGATCACCGCCAGGGCCGTGTTGTGCTCCTCGATGATCTCCTTCCACAGCGTTCCCGGCGTCATCCGGTCTACCAGGAAGAACGCCAGCACGAACAGCAGGATGCCCAGCAGCGCGTAGACTGCCGCGGCCACCAGGTGGTTCAGCAGGTCATCCATGAGTCTCCGAAGGGTTCATTTTCCACCGATGTAGCGCCCGGTTCCCACGTAGTGCGCCCGGTACGCCCCCGGGTTGTCGCGCACCGAGTGCGGCATGGCCTGCCGGCGCGCGGCGCTGTTGGTGGGGCTCCAGCCGCGGTACTCGGCAAACGCCAGCCCGCCCAGCACGAGCAGGCCGTAGATCAGGTACCTGGGATGCAAGGACTTCATTCGTCGTCGTCTCCCGTTGCCGGAGGGTAGTCGCTTTCCATCCAGCGCTGGTGCTCGAAGCTGGCCGACATCAGGCTCACGTACAGCGGCGGCAGCACCAGCAGGAAGAGCGCGGCCAGGAACAGGAAGCCGCTGGGCGGATCGCGCGTCACCTTCACGTCGTAGGTGAACGCTCCCGCCTCGCCCAGCGGCGCAACCACCAGGCGGTAGGTGCCCGCCGGGACGCCGCCCAGCCGCGCGGAGGTGTTGCGCGATCCCTCGCTCCAGCTTTCGCCGTCCTCCACGCCGTGGTAGTACCCGACGTTTACCGGCAGCTCGCGGGAGGTGCCCGAGCGCTCGTCCACCAGCGCCAGGTCGAAGGCGGCCCATGTGTTGTCCACGTTGGTCCGCAGCTCCACCTTCATGGCCGACGTCCGCCCCGATACCGTGAACGGCTCGGTGACGAAGACGTTCTCCTCCACCGCCGGGTCGAACGCCTGGCTGCTGGCCAGCACGTGGTCCGAGCCGGTCGACACGCGCCAGATGAAGACGGCGACGAGGACGGCGAACAGCAGGAGGAAGGTGGACCACAGCCGGCCCGCGCCGGCGTGCGGCGAGGGCTGGTTGGCAAAGGTGCCGCGCGGGAACGGGGGCCGGCCCTCGAGCTTGAAGGCTTCCCAGAGCCGCGCGCCGGACGTGTACTCGCCCAACGACCAGCTTTCCTCGTCCGCTGTGCGCTCGCGCGACAGCAGGAGCGGCGGGTCGACGTAGTCGTCCACCTGCGCCACGTCGCCCACCCGCACCTGCCAGGGAAACTCGCCGAGAACGAAGGTGGTTTCGGCGGCGGAGCGCTGGAAGTGGCGAAACGCCTTGCCGTTCACTTTGGCGCCGGGCTTCCCGCCGACGGGTGATTCCTTGGCCGGCGTGGTGAGGACGGTGATGTCGTTCCAGTGCCCGTTGTATTCCGACAGGTACCGGAAGCCGCGCTCGGGGGTGTGCAGCAGGTACTCGCGCCACGAGTAGCTGACTCCCTCCACCCGGATGGTGCGCTGCTGAAAGCCCAGCACGTCCCAGTCGGCCCCGTGCAGCCGTCCCCGCGCGCCGATGGGAATGTAGGGCTTCACCTTCATGCGCTCGGCGAAGCGCTGCAGCACCTTCAGCCCGGCCGAGCTGCCGACGTCCAGCACCGACTGGCAGTACTGGCAGACGGCGTTCACCGACTCGCCCGGGCGCTGCACGGTGACGGTGCCGCCGCAGTTGGGGCAGTTGAGCGTGCGGGTGCCCTCGGCGGTCTTTTGCCGCGGGTCGCGCAGGTTCTTGAGTTCGAGTGCGCCGAACGGCACCACCTCGCCCGCGAACAGCAGGGGCGGACTTTCGCTGTAGTCGATGGTCGCCAGCCGCCCCGCCTCGGAGCGCAGGTCCACGAACGGCGTTTCGTCCTTGCCCCAGTACTCGAAGGGCAGCTCGCCTTCCACGCCTGCGTAGCGGGCCCGGGTGATGGTTGTCACCCTGTACGGCGGCGCCTCGTCGACCAGCGTGATCTCCTGCCCCGGCGCCAGCGTCCCCGCCTGGGGCAGGGAGGCGACGTCCGTGACGGCAAAGGTCACCGCGTACTCGTCCTGCGCGTCCGAAAGCCACCCGCTGGTCCCGTCGCCGAAGGCCAGGTGCCACTCGCTCCACGCGCCGCGCTCCCAGCCGTAGGCGATGCGCCCGATCACCGAAAAGGCGCGCCCCCGGTAGCGTCCCTCGGTGCCGACCTGGACGCGCGAGGTGACGGGCGGGGGCTCGGAAACCACGCCCACCTTCTCCAGGTCCACCCCGTGGCGCACCACGATGGACTTGCAGGTGCCGCAGACCGTCTGCACGGCCCCCGACCACTGGAACCGGATGGGCGAGGCGCAGCTGGGGCAGTTGGCGACGGGCCCGATCATACGGCCGCGGCGGGAACGGCGGCGTAGGCGCGCTCGAAGCTCCTCACCACCACTTCGTCAGCGCCCAGCGCGTCGCGCAGGTTGGCGTTCCAGTCCCACTCCGGGCGCGGCCGGCAGCAGAACAGGTTCACGCAGATGCTGCCGTGCTCGGGAAAGGTGTGGCAGGCCAGGTGGCTTTCGGCCAGCAGGCACAGGCCGGTGACGCCGCCCGGGCCGGGGAACTTGTGCCACTGGGCGGGCTGCACGGGGTGCAGCGCCAGGTCGGCGACGATGCGGTCGAACAGCCGGCGCAGCACGCCGGGGTCGGCGAGCGCGTCCGGGCTGCACCCGTGCGCCTCGACCAGCCATTCGCGACCGTTCATCAAGTGGAGGTTCCGGGTTCCGGTGGATTCGGCGCGCCGCACGGGCTTGTTCGGCCGCGGGTGAATCTACGGACGTTGGAGGATGGAGTTTCGGATTTCAGGCCCGCGGAGGGGCTTGGGAGAGAATACGATTCGGATGGGCGGGGCACAAGCGACGCCCCACGCCGATCAGCCGAGGTCGTCATCGGAGGCCCGGGCCCACCACATCGGCCCGCACACCTTCCTGCGCGCGGCGGACGGAAGCCGCGGCCACGGTCCTGCTGGGGCGAATGAATTCGCGGCAACAACCACACGATGTCCGCCTTCGCGGACTGCATGCACTGGTGCGAGTTAGGCCAGGTGGCGCGCCCCGGTGGCCGTGCAGGCGGGAGGGGCCACCCGCGGCATGCGCCGGAGCCCATGGAAATCGCGCTGAGGCCCGCCGGACCAGCCCCACGCACGGTACCCACCGCAGGGCACCAAACTGGCTCCCTTCCCCCACGCAGTTTGTGGGGGAAGGGTTGGGGATGGGGGGGCGCCGAGGCATGCGCCGGTGCGGCTGTGACGCGCCCGAAGTTCTCGCGGCGACCCGCCTTGCCGCAGAGGCGAGGCCGCCGACGGAAAACATCGCGGCCGGGGGTTGGGCGACCGCTGCCGCGCCCTAGTTTAAGCGTATCGGCGGTTAGATCCTTCGGCCCGCGAAGGATATTCTGCGGGCAAATTCCGCGCGCCTGGGCCTCAGGATGACAGGCTTTGGGCGCTGGCAGTCATCGATCGGTGTCGTAGGCCGTGGGCCTCACGGATGACAGGCTTTGGGCGCTGACGGTCATCGATGCGTGCCTCGGGCCTCACGGATAACAGGCTCTGGGGCGTCGACATTCCCCCCCGTGTCACACCCGGGCTTCTCAACCCTCGCTGTACACCCCGCGGAGCATCCCCAGGTGGTGCCGCTCGTGGCCGGCGATGATCCAGGCCAGCGCGCGGACCGTGACATCCGCGCCATTCGCCGTACCCGAGCGCGCCAGGGCTTCGTCGTCCAGGTGGCGGAACAGGTGCAGAGTGGCGCGGCGGACGGCCTCGTACTCCTCCGCCAAGTCAGCGAGGGTGCGCGCATCGAAGCGCCCCGCCTGCACGTAGGCGTTCTCCTCGAAGCCCGCCAGCGGCGTAGCGTCGCCCCGGGCGATGCGCAGCGCGCGGTAGGCGAAGATGCGCTCCGTATCCACCATGTGCCCCAGCACCTCGCGGATGGTCCACTTGCCCGGGGCATAGCGGTGCCCTCCCCGTTCCTCGGGAAGCCCGCGGGCGAACGCGAGCACCTGGTTCAGCTGTGCCTGCAGGATGCTGGGCAGGTCGCCATCGGGGACGCCGTCCACGTAGCGGGCGTAGAAGGGGGCGTACTCGTACGCGGCGGGGCGGGGGATCATCGCACGTCCCCCATCACCCGGGCCATGATGGCCTTCTGCACGTGCAGCCGGTTCTCCGCCTCGTCCCACACGCGCGAGCGGGGCCCTTCGATCACCCCCTCGGTCACCTCTTCGCCGCGGTGGGCGGGACGGCAAGGCAGGAAGATGGCGCGGTCGCGCCCCGTCTCCATCTTCTCTTCGCTGATGCAGGAGCCCTGGAAGTCGCGGGCGCGCTTGGCCGACTCTTCTTCCTGGCCCATCGACGCCCACACGTCGGTGTTCACCACGTCGGCCCCGGCCACGGCCTCGCGCGGGTCGTGGGTGGTGATGATGTTGCCCCCGGCGCGGGCGCGCTCCAGGATTTCGGCGTTGGGCTCGTATCCGGCGGGATAGGCCAGGCGCAGCTCGAACCCCAGCACGTACGCCGCGTTGATCCACGAGTTGGCCATGTTGTTGCCGTCGCCCACCCAGGCCACCTTCACGCCGCTCAGGTCGGGGCCGAAGTTCTCGATGATGGTCTGCAGGTCGGCCATGATCTGGCAGGGATGCAGCAGGTCCGTGAGCCCGTTGATGACCGGAACGGAGCCGTAGGTGGCCAGCTCCACCAGGTCCTGCTGGTCGAAGGTGCGGATCATGATGCCGTCCACGTAGCGCGACAGCACGCGCGCCGTGTCGCGGATGGGCTCGCCGCGGCCCAGCTGGATGTCGCGCGACGACAGGAAGAGCGCGTGCCCGCCCAGCTGCCGCGTGCCCACCTCGAACGACACCCGCGTGCGGGTGCTGCTCTTGGTGAAGATCATGGCGAGCGTCTTGCCCGCCAGGGGCCTTTCGGCGTAGTCGCCCCGCTTCATCCGCGCCGCCAGGTCCAGCGTCTGGTACAGCTCTTCGCGGCT
>NZ_DATBNB010000069.1 GCF_036554565.1 Longimicrobium sp.
GATCCGCGCACGGGCGACGTGCGCTGGCTGCATACCTTCAAGGTGCGCCTCACGCCCCCCGGGGGCGGAGACCACCAGGTCCTCGCCGTGTCCACCGACATCACCGAACGCACGCGTGCCGAGCTGGCGCTGAAGGGCAAGGAAGAGGAGCTGCGGCAGGCGCAGAAGCTGGAGGCCATCGGCCGCCTGGCCGGCGGCGTGGCGCACGACTTCAACAACATCCTCACGGCGGTGCGCGGGTTTGCGCAGGTGCTGCTGATGGACGTGGACGACACGGCCGTGCGGGAGGACCTGCTGGAGATCGACCGCGCCGGGGAGCGCGGCGCCATGCTCGCGCGGCAGCTGCTGGCGTTCAGCCGCAAGCAGGTGCTTCACCCCCGGCTCGTGGACCTGAACGACGTGGTCGCGGGAACGCACCGGATGCTCGTGCGCCTGATGGGCGACGACGTGGAGCTGGTGGTGGAGCTCGCGCCGGAGCCGCTGCCGGTGCTGGCGGACCCCGGCCAACTGGAGCAGGTGATCGTGAACCTGATGGTGAACGCCCGCGACGCCATGCCCGACGGGGGGCGGATCACCGTGGGCACGCGCGCCGTGTCCGGGAGCGGCGTTCCACAGGTGCCCGGGCTGTACCTGGCGCCGGGCGAGGACGGGGTCCTGCTCACGGTTTCCGATTCCGGCCACGGCATGGACGAGCGCACGCAGGCGCGGGTGTTCGAACCCTTCTTCACCACCAAGCCGGTGGGCAGGGGCACCGGCCTGGGGCTTTCGACGGTGTACGGGATCGTCAACCAGAGCGGCGGGTCCGTCGGCGTCCGGAGCGCGCCCGGCGAGGGGTGCACCTTCTTCGTGCTCCTTCCGCTCGCCGCCCAAGAGGCGGGGGAGGGGGCGGGCGAAGCCGCTTCCCCG
Source organism: Longimicrobium sp. (assembly GCF_036554565.1). Classification (NCBI taxonomy): domain Bacteria; kingdom Pseudomonadati; phylum Gemmatimonadota; class Longimicrobiia; order Longimicrobiales; family Longimicrobiaceae; genus Longimicrobium; species Longimicrobium sp. Next base: position 907 of record NZ_DATBNB010000069.1, read on the forward strand.
CTCCCGCCGCCCGCCGCCGCCACGACCGTCCTGCTGGTGGAGGACGAGGACCCGGTCCGCAGGTCCGTCCGCCGGATGCTGGAGCGGCACGGGTACGCGGTGCTGGACGCGCCCGATGCGCACGAGGCGCTGCGGGTGAGCGCCACCTTCCCCGGCGAAATCCACCTGCTCCTGACCGACGTGGTGATGCCCCAGGTGAAGGGGCCGGAGCTCGCCCGCCGCGTACAGGCGGTCCGCCCCGGGGTTCGCGTGGTCTTCATGTCGGGGCACACCAGCGGCAGCGGCGCCTTCGAGGACGCGGGCGAGCTGCCTCCCAACCTGCTGGAAAAGCCGTTCTCGCTGGACCAGTTGCTCCGGCACCTGCACGCCGCGCTGGCCTGATGCGCGGCGGCGGGCGGGCAGGCACCGCGCGTGCAGAAGGCCCTTCCGTCCGCCATCACGACCGTCACGTCCACCAGGAGCTGCGCCGTAGTGAGCCCCGCTGACGGCGAGGGTGCCGGCACCCGGCCCGCACCGCCCGCCCTTTCCGATCCCGCACGCCTGGCGCTGCTCCGCGCGACGGAGCTGATGGACGGTGCTCCCGACGAGGCCTTCGACCGCTGGACGCGCCTTGCGGCCCGGCTGCTCGGGACGCGGATGGCCTTCGTGAACCTGCTCGACGACCAGCAGCAGTTTTCGCTCAGCCGGGTGGCGGGTGGCGAGGGGCCGGCAAGCCGCAGCATCCCGGCCCGCGAGTCGGTGTGCATGCACGCCCTGGCTTCCGGCGAGCCCCTGGCCATCCCCGACACGCGCCGCGACGCGCGGACGGCCGGCGCGGGGGCCGTCCAGTCGCTGGGGATGGTCGCGTACCTGGGGGTTCCCCTGGTGGCCGCCGAAGGGCAGACGCTGGGCACGCTCTGCGTGGCCGAACCCGCGCCCCGCCAGTGGACGGCGGACGAAGAGGGGCTGCTCCGCGAGCTCGCGGCCGCCGTGGAGGCCGAGATCGCCATCCGCCTGGAGCTTCGGGCGCGCAGGGCGGCCGAGGAGCAGCTGCGGGAAAGCGAAGAGCGGTTTCGCCAGTTCGCGGAGCACATCCCCCAGGTGTTCTGGATGGCCGACCCGGAGTTCACCCGCGGGCTGTACGTGAGCGCGGCGCACGAGCGTACCTGGGGGTTCCCGGCCCAGCGCTGGCTGCGGGACCCCAGCTCCATCCTGGAGGTGGTGCACCCGGACGACCGGGAGCGGGTGGCCGGGGCCATCGCCGGGCACGAGTTCGTGGAACGGCTCGAGTACCGCATCCTTCGCCCCGGCGGCGAGGTGCGGTGGCTCGTTTCGCGGGGCTTTCCCGTGACGGACGGCGACGGCGCGATCTACCGCGTGGCCGGCATCACCGACGACATCACCGACCAGAAGCGGGCCGACGCGGCGCTCCGGGCGGCCCGGGACGAAGCGGAGCGGGCGAACCGGGTGAAGAGCGAGTTCCTGTCGCGCATGAGCCACGAGCTTCGCACCCCGCTCAACGCGGTGCTGGGCTTCGCGCAGCTGCTGGAGCAGGACGTGGAGCGCCCGGACGACCGCGAAAGCGTCGAGCAGATCCTGCGCGCGGGGCGGCACCTGCTGAACCTGGTCGACGAGGTGCTCGACATCGCCCGCATCGAGTCCGGCACCATTGCCCTGGCCGTGGAGCGGGTGCCGCTCGCCGACGTCGTGCGCAGCTCGGCCGACCTGGTGCGCCCGCTCGCGGCGCAGCGGGGGATCCGCCTTGACGCCGACGCCGTGTACGCCTGCGGCTTCCACGTTTTTGCCGACGCGCAGCGGCTGACGCAGGTGCTGCTGAACCTTCTTTCCAACGCCATCAAGTACAACCGCGAAGGGGGCTCCGTCATCCTCACCTGCATCGCCGACCGCGACCGCATCCGGCTGGAGGTGTGCGATACCGGCACGGGGATCGCGCCCCACCACCTGGAGTGCGTCTTCGATTCGTTCGAGCGGCTGGGGGCCGAGCGGCTGGGGGTGGAAGGCGCCGGCCTGGGGCTCCCGCTTTCCCGCGGCCTCGCGCAGCTCATGGGGGGCGACGTGGGGGCGCGCAGCCGCCCGGGCGAGGGGAGCACCTTCTGGATCGACCTCCCCCGCGCCAGGAACCCGGCGGACTCGGGCGAGGCACACGCGCCGGCGCACGACGCCCTGGCCGGGGAGAGGTGATGCCGATTGCCGCCGAGACCCTGGCCGCGTCGCGGATCCTGATCGTCGACGACGAACCCGCGAACGTGCTCCTGCTGCGGCGCGTGCTGGAGCGAAGGGGGTACCACGCGCTGCACACGACCACCGATCCCCGCCAGGCGCTCCCGCTGGTGGCCGAGCAGCAGCCGGACCTGGTGCTGCTGGACCTTCACATGCCGCACGTGGACGGGTTCGCCATCCTGAGCGAAATCGTGAGCCGCGCCGGCGACGAGTACCTGCCCGTGCTGGTGATCACGGCCGACGCCACGCCGCAGGCGCGCGAGCGCGCCCTTTCGACGGGGGCGCGCGACTTCGTCACCAAGCCCTTCGACTTTGCCGAGATCGTCCTGCGCGTGGGCAACCTCCTGGAAACGCGCCACCTGCAGCGGGCGCTGCAGCGGCAGGCGGCGGCGCTGGAGCAGCGCGTGCTCGAGCGCACCGCCGCGCTGGAAGAGGCGCTCGCCCGGGCCGAGGCGGCCAGCCGCGCCAAGTCGCAGTTCCTGGCCAACATCAGCCACGAGCTGCGCACGCCGCTCACGGCGCTGCGCGGCTCCATCGGCCTGCTGGGCAGGGCGGCCGGGGGCGCCCTCCCCCCCGCCGCCGCGCGCCTGCTGGAAATCTCCGGCTCCAACACCGAGCGGCTGGCCCGGCTGGTGGAAGACCTGCTCCTCCTGCAGTCGCTGGACTCCGGCGAAGCGCGGCCGGGGCGCTTCGAGGTGAACGTGGCGGCGGTGGTGAACGAGGTGGTTCAGAACTACGCGTCGCGCGCAGACCAGCGCGGGGTGCGGCTGGGGGTGCAGGTGCCCGGCGCGTTGCGTCCCCTGCTGAGCGACGGCTCCTGCCTGCGCGAGATCCTGGAAAGGCTGCTCGACAACGCCGTGCGGTTCACCGAGGCCGGCGAGGTTTGCGTGCGGGTGATCGCCGCGGACGGGGACGCGGCGGCGGTGGAGGTCGCCGACACCGGGCCGGGAATCGCGCCCGACCGCCTGCGCTCCATCTTCGACCGGTTCGAGCAGGCCGACAACAGCGACGCCCGGGCGCACGGCGGCCTGGGGCTGGGACTGACGATCGCCCGGGGCACCGCCGAGCTGCTGGGGTTCCGGCTGCGCGCCGAGAGCGAGCCCGGCCGCGGCTCCACCTTCGTCCTGGAGCTGTCAGCCGAGGGGAACGGGGAGCCCGCGCGCTGACGGGCTGGCGCAGGCGCGCGCCCCGCGGGCGGAGGGTGCTGCCGGGTCAGCTCGCGCGGCCCAGGTGCACGTCCACCTCGCGCAGGAGCTCCTGGATGTCGAACGGCTTGGTGATGTAGCCCTGTGCGCCCATCTCCAGCAGCCGCTGCACCTGCGCGGGAATGGCGTCGCCGCTGACCATCACCACGGGAACGTGCGCCAGGGCGGGGTCCTGGCGCAGCTGCGCCAGCACCTCGTCGCCGGAAAGGTCCGGCAGGTCCATGTCGAGCAGGACCAGGTCGGGGCGGTGCTCGCGGGCCAGGTCCAGCCCCAGGCTCCCCTGCATCGCCGAAAGCAGGCGCACGGCGGGCCGGCGCTGGAACACCCGCTCCACCAGCCGCAGGTTGGCCAGGTTGTCCTCGATCACCAGCACCGTCCGCGACGGCTCGTCGTGAGGCGCCTCGGGCTCCGGGGCGTGCCCCGCGGCGGGGAGCACGAGCGGCAGCTCCGCCCAGAACCGGCTTCCCCGCCCTTCCTCGCTGTGCACGCCCAGGGTGCCGCCCATGGCCCCCATCATCCCGCGCGATAGGGCCAGCCCCAGCCCGGTGCCCTCCACCCCCGACTGCTCCGCGTCCAGACGGTCGAAGGGAACGAAGAGCCGGTGCAGCTTTTCGGGCGAGATCCCCGCGCCCGTGTCGGCCACCACGATGCGCAGCGCCGCGCCGCCCGCGCGCTCGGCCGAGACCGTGGCCACCCCGCCGGGCCGGTTGTACTTGATGGCGTTGGAAAGCAGGTTCAGCAGCACCTGCTTCAGCCGCTGCGGGTCCGCCAGCACCACCGCGTCGGAGGCCAGCGCATCGCCCGCCTCGATCGCCACCCCCCGCTGCTGGCCCATGTGCCGCAGGAGGTCCAGGCATTCGGCCACGGTCTGCCGCACCGCGACGGGGGCCACCGACACCAGGGCCGCGCCGGCCTCGATGCGCGCGAGGTCCAGCACCTCGTCGATCAGGCCCAGCAGGTGCCTCCCCGCCCGCAGGATCTGTTCGGCGCTCTCGCGGTCGTCCTCGCTGCGCACCTCCATTTCCAGGATCTGCCCGAAGCCCAGGATGGCGTTCAGCGGGGTGCGCAGCTCGTGGCTCATGCGGCTCAGGAACTCGCTCTTGGCCCGGTTGGCCCGCTCGGCCTCTTCGCGCGCCGCGCGAAGCTCGCGCTCGGCCCGCGTGCGCTCGGCCACGCGCCCGAGCTGGGTACCCACGTTCGACAGGGTGTCCAGGAGCAGCCCGTCGGGGCGCAGGCGGGCTTCGGAAAAGAACTCCAGCACCGCCACCACCTCGGAGCCCGCGCGTACCGGGATGGCGAAACCGGTGTGCAGGCTCGCCTCGCGGGCCGCCCGCGCACGTGAAAAGCCCGGGTCGAGGGTCACGTCCTCCAGCCACACCGGCGCCCCGCCGGCCAGCGCCCGCCCGGGAAGCCCCTGCCCCGGGGCGAAGCGCGCGTCGCGGGTGGATTCGCGGAAGGGCCGGGAACGCTCCGGCCACTCCTCGCACCAGAGGTTGGTGGGGACCAGCTCGCCCGTCCGGTCGTCGCGCACGTAGGCGTGGCCGATGGCCAGGTGGGTGAACCGGCACACCTGCTCGACGACGCGGCCCAGCGCCTGCTCCAGGGTGGCCGATTCGTTCGACGTGGTGGCCGCCATCTGCAGCAGCTTCACCATCTCTCCCCGGCGCCGCAGCTCGTCTTCGGCCTGCTTGGTGGCGGTGATGTCCCAGTCCACGCCCACCCACCCGCTCCCCTCCAGCTTCGTCATGGACGCGGCCGCCGGAAAGGTGCTGCCGTCGCGCCGCATGGCCACGAGCTCGCCGCGCCACCGCCCCGTCAGCTCGACGAGGAGAAGAACCTCCTCTTCGATGCGCAGCACCTCGTCCGGGGGGTACACCGTTCGCCAGCTCCGCCCCAGGAGCTGCTCGGGCCCGTCGTAGCCCAGCATCCGGGCCTTGGCCTGGTTAAGGTACTCGAACACGCCGTCGCCGGAGATGACGCAGATGCCGTCCATGCTGGCGTCCAGGGCGGCCGTGGCGCGGTTCAGCGCGGCCTCCTGCCGCTTGCGCTCGGTGATGTCCTGGCTGGTCCCCACCACGCGAACCGCCTGGCCCGCCTCGTTCGCGATCACCTCGCCGCGGGTGTCCATCACCCGGACCTCCCCGTCCGCGCGGACGATCCGGTGCTCGTGCTGGAACGGCCCCGGGGAGCGGATGGCGGCCTGGGTGGCGTCGGCCACGCTCGCCCGGTCGTCGGGGTGCGTACAGGCCTTGACGGCCTCGCGGGTGGGAACGAAGCTGCGGGGCTCGAACCCCCACAGGCGGAAGTGCTCGTCGGACCAGTCGATCCGGTTGGTTTCAAGGTCCCACTCCCAGCTGCCGATCCGGGCCACCCGCTGCGCCTCGGCCAGGCGCCTGCGCTCTTCCAGGAGCGACTCCTCCGCCTGCTTCCGCTCCGTCACGTCGCGGATGTAGACGACGGCGCCGGTGCTGGTGGGAGCATAGTGGAGGTGAAACCAGTGGCCGGGCTTCAGCCGCGACGGGACCTCGACGTCGCCCCCCCGCCGCTCGGCCGCGGCCTGGCGAAGCTCGGCTTCCAGGGGCGTGCCGCGGATGGACGGGTAGAGCTCCCAGATCAGCGTTCCGATCACCGCTTCGCGCGGCTTGCTCAGCAGGGCCTCGGCGTTGCGGTTGACGTACGTGGCGCGCCACTCCAGGTCGAAGGCGAAGAACGCGTCGGTGATGCTTTCGAACAGCTCCTCGACGGTGTGCCGCGCTTCCTCGGCGGCCACCCGGGCGGCGGACGCGCCCACGAGCTCCCGCTCGTGCTCCTGGGCCCTCGCGCGGTCGGTGACGTCGTGGATCAGCCCCAGCCGCGCCGGCCTCCCCTGGTAGACGATCGCGCGCGCATCCACCTGCACATCGACGAGAGTGCCGTCCTTCCGGCGGAGCTTCCACATCGTCACCGTGTCGGCCCCGGCGGCGGCTTCCACGTGCCGGGCCAGCGCCCCGTGGTGCTCCGCCGGGTGAAGGTCGCGCAGCGTCTTCGCCAGCAGCTCCGCCCGCGAGTACCCGAAGTCGCGGACCGCCGTCTCGTTGACGGCCAGCAGGGCTAGCGTTTCCGGGTCGTAGACGCACATGGGGTGCGGGTTTCCGTCGAAGAGCAGGCGGTACTGCTCCGCGCTTTCCCGGGCCGTGGCGTACAGGCGCTTCACTTCGCCCACCAGCGCGGCGCGATGGGCCAGCTCCCGCGCCGCCAGCGAGGCCGCGACCGCGATCACCAGGATGAGCGCCGTTCCCCCGGCCACGGCGGCGGCGAGCCCGCGGGTGGCGAGCACGTCGTCGGCCATGACCGTCGCCGACGCGCCCCCGGGAACGAACCGCGCCGCGGCCATCGCGGTGTAGTGCATCCCCGCGATGGCCCCTCCCATCACGATGCTGGCGCCCAGGCGCAGGTGGCGGTCGCGGCGCGACGGCTCCGAGCGGAAGCGCGTGGCCAGGCCCAGCGCCACGAACGAAGCGGCCACCGCGATGGCGATGGACAGGGCCACGAGCGCACGGTTCCATTCCACCCGGGCTCCCAGGTGCATTCCCGCGATGCCGGTGTAGTGCATCCCGGCGATCGCCACGCCCATGGGGAGGGCCGCGGCGGCCTGCGTCACCCTTCGCGGCGCAGCCCGGCTCACCACGTACAGCGCGGCCGCCGACGCCGCCACCGCGATGGCCATCGAGGCGAAGAGGAGCACCACGTCGTAGCCGATCACCACGCCGGGAACGCGGAAGGCGAGCATCCCCACGAAGTGCATGCTCCAGATGCCGGCTCCCATCGCCAGCGCCCCCCCGGCGAGCCAGGCCAGCATCGCCCGCCCGCGCGCCGCGGCCACGCGGTTCCCCAACCCCAGGGCCACGTGCGACGCGGCCACCGCGATCAGCACCGAAAGGGCGACCAGCCCCGGGTGGTGGGAGCCGTTCATGGCGCCGCCTCCGCCAGCAGGTCCCGGACGCTCCGGCCGAGGGCGTGGGGGGTGAACGGCATTCTGAGCACCGCCCGGCCGGGGGCGCCGCCGGCCGGCACCCCCTCCCCTTCCATCCCCAGCAGGAGGGTCCGCAGGGACGGGCGCTCGGAGGCCAGCCGGTGCGAAAGCTCCACCCCGTCCATCCCGGGAAGGTGGAGCCCGGCGACCAGCAGGTCGATGGCGCCCGCGAAGTCGCGCGCGAAGTCCAGCGCCTCGCGCGCGCCCCGCGCCTCGAACACGCGGTACCCGGCCCGGAAGAGCACCTTGCGGAGCACCGCCCTCACCCGCTCGTCGGCGTCCACCACCAGCACCGCCTCGGTGCCGCCCACCAGGCCTCCGTGCTCCGCCGCGGCGGGAGCGGAGGCCGGGGCGGCCGGCTCCACCCGCGGAAAGGCCAGGGTGAAGGTGGTGCCCCTGCCGGCGTCGCTCGCCACCTCGATCCGCCCGCGGCTCTGTTCGACGATGCCGCTGACGATGGAGAGCCCCAGCCCGGTGCCCTGCCCCTCGTCCTTGGTGGTGAAGAAGGGCTCGAAGATGCGGTCCCGCGCCTCCGGCGGAATTCCCACCCCCGTGTCGCCGATGGACAGGAGCGCCTCGGCCCCGTCGTTCCGGGTGGCGATGGTGAGGGTGCCCCCGCCGGGCATGGCGTCGCGCGCGTTCACCACCAGGTTCATGATCACCTGCTCCACCTGCCCCGGATCGGCCAGCACCGGGCCCAGGGCGGGGTCGGCCGACACCTGCAGGCGGACCTCGTTCCCCAGCAGCCGCAGGAGGGTGTTCCGCAGGCCGGCGATCACCGCGTTCAGGTGCACCTCGCGCATTTCCGGCGGCTGCTTGCGGCTGAAGGCCATCAGCTGGCGGATCAGCGCCACGGCGCGGTCCACGGCGTCGTCGATCTCGCGCAGGTCTTCGCGCGCGGGGTCGCCCTCGGGCGCCTCCATCAGCAGCAGCTGGGCGTTGCCGCGGATGGAGGTCAGCAGGTTGTTGAAGTCGTGCGCGATCCCGCTGGTCAGCCGGCCGATCACCTCCAGCTTCTGGGCATGCCGGAGCTGCGCCTCCAGCCCCAGGTGCAGGAAGCGCGTCTGCAGCAGGTTGCGGATGCGGAGGAGCACCTCGGCGGGATCGAACGGCTTGGTGACGAAGTCGTGGGCGCCCGACGACAGGGCGCGTTCGCGTGCGTCGCGGCTCACGTTGGCGGTGAGCACGAGCACGGGAAGGTAGCTGCCCTCGGGCACCGCCCGCGCGATCTCGCCCAGCAGGGCGAACCCGTCCACGAAAGGCATGTTCAGGTCCAGCAGCACGATGTCGGGGCGGAACTCGGAAACGTGCGCCATGGCCGTGCGCGAATCCGTCGTCGACCGCACCTCGGTGTAGCCCGCCCGGCGGACGATCCGCTCCAGCAGGAGCACGTTGGCCGGCTCGTCGTCCACCACCAGCAGGCGGGCGTGGAGGACGGAATGCAGGGCGCCGGTGCCCGCCGCCGGGGAGGGATCCACGGAGGGGCCGCGGAAGGGGGCGCTCATCGGCCCGGTCCGGCGTGGTCGAGCGCGTTCTCGATGGCGGCGAGCAGCCGCCGCACGTCGAAGGGCTTCGTCAGGTAGTCGAGCGCGCCCGCGTCCAGCAGGCGCTGCACCCGGCCGGGGGTGGCGTCGGCGCTGATCACGACGACGGGGGTGGCGCGCAGCTCCGGGTCGGCGCGCAGCTCGGCCAGCACCTGCTCGCCGTCCATGTCGGGGAGGTGCACGTCCAGCAGCACCAGCCCCGGCTTCAGCCGCCGGGCCAGTTCCAGCCCCTCGCGCCCCTCCCCGGCGGCCACGAGCTCCAGGTCTCCCCGCCCGGCCAGGACGCGCTCCACCAGGCGCACGTTGGAGCGGTTGTCCTCGATGTACAGCACCGTCCGCACTTCCGGCGCGCCGCCGCCGCCCGCCGCCCGGCCGCCGTCCTCCGTGGCGCGGGGAAGCTCCACCCAGAAGGTGCTTCCCTCCCCCACCGCGCTTTCCACCCCGATCTCGCCCCCCATCGCCTGCACCAGCCCCTTCGAAAGCGACAGTCCCAGCCCGGTGCCGGGGACGTCGGTGCGCCCCGAGTCCAGCCGCTCGAAGGCCCTGAACAGCCGCCCCTGGAGTTCCGGCGCGATCCCCGGCCCCGTGTCGGCAACCAGGATGCGCAGGCGGCCGCCGGCCGCCTCGCGGCAGGAAACGGTGACGGAGCCGCCCTCGCGGTTGTACTTCACGCCGTTGGAAAGCAGGTTCAGCAGCACCTGCTTCAGCCGCTGCTCGTCGGCCAGCACGGCGGCGTCGCAGCCGGGCCCCTCGTGAAAGGTGACGCGGCGGTTCTCCCCCATCGACCGCACCAGCGCCAGCGACTGGCGAAGGACCTCCGTGAGCCGCACGGGCTCCAGCGTGAGCGTCACCCGCTCGGCCTCGATGCTCGCCAGGTCCAGCACCTCGTCGATCAGCCGCAGCAGGTGCCGCCCGGCGTGAAGGATCTGCTGTACGCTCTCGCGGTTCTCGTCCGTTTCCACCTCCAGCTCCAGGAGCTGCGCGAAACCCAGGATGGCGTTCATGGGCGTCCTCAGCTCGTGGCTCATGCGCGACAGGAACTCGCTCTTGGCCAGGTTGGCGCGCTCCGCCTCTACCTTGGCCGCGCGCAGCGCCTCGAAGGCCGCCTTGGCCGCGGTAACGTCGCGGGCGATTCCGATCACGCCGATGATGCGCCCCTCGCCATCGCGCTGGGGAACCTCGGTGGCCTCGAACGAGCGGGTTCCCGCCGGTGTGCCGATGGTCTGCTCGCTGGTGACCACGCGCCCGGTGCTCACGGTTTCCGAATCGGCGGCGCGAAACGCCCTCACCACCTCGTCGGGGTACAGCTCCCCGTCGGTCTTTCCGATCACCTCTGCCGCGGGACGTCCCAGGAGCGCCAGGCCGGCCGAGTTGGTGAGCCGGTACCGCCCGGCCAGATCCTTGACGAACACGACGTCGGGAGTGCTCTCCAGGATGGACTGCAGGAACTCGTTCGTTTCACGCAGCGCCGTCTCGGCCTTGCGCCGTTCGGTAACGTCGTGCGCCACCGCGATCACCAGCTTTCGCCCGTCGACCGTGATGGGCTGGGTGTGCACCTCGACGTCGCGAACGCCGCCCGGCTTCGTCGTGTGGCGGGTTTCGGTTCGCTGGCCGGCGGCCTCCTGGCAGGTGGCGGTGATCACCGTCTCCAGCCGCTGGATCTCTTCGGCGGGGCGGAGATCGCGTACGCTCATGCCCAGGAACTCCGCCCGCGAGTACCCGTAGGCCTGGACGGCGGCCCGGTTGGCGTCCACGAACGCGAACCGTTCCGGGTCTACCAGCCACATGGGGAACGGGTTCGTCTCGAAGAGCCTGCGGTACAGCTCCTCGCTCTCCACGAGGCGGCGCTCCATCTCCTGCTGGGCGGTGACGTCGCGGGCCACCAGGACGAAGCCGTCGAAACCCCGGTCCCTGACCAGCCGCGCCCGCGTGTCCAGGACCACCCATTCGCCCGTCCGGTGCTGCACCCGGTATCGCAGGTTGAAGTCGTCCCGGGTGCCCGAACCCAGCGCCGCCAGCCCCGCGGCCACCTCGTCGCGGTCCTCGGGGTGCAGCAACTCCAGCAACGGCCGGCCTTCCATCTCGTGGGTGGCGTAGCCCAGCACCTCGCGCGACGCGGGGCTCACCCAGCGGAAGCGGCCCTCCAGGTCCAGCAGCTCGATGACGTCGGGCGAGGCGTCGAGCACCCCCTGCAGGGTGGCCGCGTTGCGGGCGAGCTCGAACTCCCCCTGCTTGCGGTCCGTGACGTCCAGGATCAGCCCTTCCAGGGCAAGCAGCTCCCCGTCGGCCGAAAAGACGCCTTCCCCCTGCTCCCACACCCAGCGCTCGGCTCCCGTCCAATCCCGGACGCGGTATTCCAGCCGGAACGGCCGGGGCGCGGCCACCGCCTCCTGCACCGCGTTCCATACCTGTCCGCGGTCGTCGGGGTGAATGAGCTGGCCGAACGTCACCTTTCCCTCGGTGAACGCTTCCGGCGGGTACCCGGTGAGCTCCGCGACCCCCATGCTGACCAGTTCCACCGGCCAGTGCGGCTCGTTGCGGCAGCGGTAGGCGGCACCCGGTATGTGTTCGAGGAGCGTAGAGAGCAGCCGCCGGCTCTCGGCGGCCTCGTCCCGCGCCTGCTCGCGGCGGCGGACCTCGCGCCGGAGCTCCACTTCCGTGGAAACCGCGTCCGCCAGGTCACTGAGCACCTGCAGCTCCTCCTCCGTCCAGCGGCGCGGGGCGAAGTCGCCCACGCACAGGGTGCCGAGCGCGAACCCGTCGGGGGAAAGCAGCGGCACCCCCGCGTACGCGATCAGGCCATGCTCCCTGACCGCCGCGCTCCCGGAAACCAGCGGGTGGACGCGGGCGTCCTCCACCACGAAGGGCTCACGCGTGCGGATGGTGTACTGGCAGAACGAGTCATGGAGCGGCGCCTCGCGCCCGCCCGACCAGGTGGCCGGGGCAATGCTGCTCTTGGAGAACTGCCGCCGGTCGTCGACGAGGTTCACCTGCGCCAGCGGTGCGTGAAGGAGGCGGCCGGCGAGCCGTGCCAGGCGGTCGAAGCTGGCTTCGGGAAGGGTGTCGAGCAGGTCGGCCTGCCGCAGAGCGGTGAGCCGCTCCGGGTCGCGGAGTGCATCCTCGCGCGCCGCTCGGGAGGGGCCGGTCATCCGCCGCCTCCGCGCGCATGCATGAAGACCACGCCCGTCGAGGATGCTGCATTCATGCGGCTGCGGCAGTCCGGGGGTAGCAAGGAGTTCCTGCCCCGGCGACGCAATCCGCAGGCCCAAACTGGAAACTGCGATCAGCCGATTTTTCCGGAATGTCCCAGATTCGTCCGGAAAGAAAACCCCAACCCAAGCTAGGCAGGGATAAGGAGTTCATCGGCGCGAAAGTGCGCGTTTTGTAACAGCAGAATGAGTCCTTTACGATACGTGTGCAGGAAGTTTCATCTCCCATCCGAAGAGCCGGCGGATGGACGGGCACGACGATCGGGAGGGCTCGGGCGGTGCAGGCGGTCCGCGGCGGCCGGCACGCGGGGAAGGCGCCGGAGTGTCACGTGCGTTCGTTCGTCTCGCGGACCGCGAGGTGCGTTGGGGCCCACGCACGGAAGCGCCCGCCGGGGAGCAGTGCCTCCCGGCGGGCGTTCCGTCGAACCTGCGATCGAGATTACCGGGCGGCGCGCGGGTAGATGCGGTAGCGCTCGCGGACCTTGTTCCACTCGGCCAGCTCGCGCTGCCAGCGGCGGTCGATCTCGCGCGGGTCGTCGCCGCGGTCGAAGGCGGCACGCGCCCAGTGCGAGCCGATCATCTGCGTGAACCCCGTGTTCATCACCCGGAACTGCCCCGGGTTCTGCTTCTTCGCCTCGGTCAGCAGCACGAGCGCCGTGTACGCCGGGCGGTAGGTATTGCGGTCGGTGATGTCCAGCCGCAGCGTGGTGAAGGTCTGCCCCTTGTACTGCGTGTCGACCTTGGGATCGGTGGTCGGCGTGATCTGCACCGGCGTCAGCGTCACGCCGGGAAGGTTGTACTGCGCCGCGGCTTGTCGCAGCCGCTCGGCGTTCAGCCAGGGCGCGCCCACGTAGCTGAAGGGCGCGTCGGTGCCCCGCCCCACGTGCACGTTGGTCCCCTCGCCCAGCACCAGCCCGGAAAAGTTGAGCGCCGCGTTCACCGAGCGGATGTTGGGGCTGGGCGGAATGAAGCGCAGCCCCGTTTCCTCGAACCACATGTCCGGACGCCACCCCTCGGCCGGAACCACGTGCAGCTCGGCGCCCACGTTGGCCGTCTCGTTGAAGTACCGGGCGATCTCGCCGGCCGTCATCCCGTGGCGCAGGGGCACGCTGTAGTAGCCCGTGATCACCTGCGTAACGGCACGCACCTCCATGTCCATCACGGGGCCGTCCTGCGCGTCGGTGATGGGATTGGGCCGGTCGAGGACGACGAAGGGGATCTTGCGCTTGGCGGCCTCTTCCATCGCCATCGCCATCGTCCAGACGAAGGTGTAGACGCGCGCCCCGATGTCCTGGATGTCGAACACCAGCACGTCTACGCTGTCCAGCTCCGCGGCGGTGGGGCGCTGGGTGCGGTCGTACAGGGAGTAGACGGGAACGCCGGTGCGCGCGTCGCGCCCGCCGACGAAGGTGGCGCCCGCCTCCAGGTCGCCGCGGATGCCGTGCTCGGGCCCGAACAGCGCCACCAGCCGCACGCCGGGGGTGCGCGCCAGCACGTCCGCCCCCAGCTCGCCGGAGCGCGTGACGGCGCTGGGATTGGTGATCAGCCCCACCCGCTTGCCGCGCACCAGGTGCACCGAGTCGCGCAGCAGCACCTCGATTCCCGGCACCACCCCGGCGCTCCGGGCCGGCGCGTCCTTCGCCGGCGCGGACGCCTGCGGAGCGGCCGAGGAATCGGCTTGCGCGCCGGCCGCTTCCGGCTGCGACCCGGTCCGGCAGCCCGCGGCGGAGAGGGCGGCGAGCGCCAGGGCGGCGGTGTAGCGAACGAGGCGCGGGGTGTGGCGATGCATCGGTAGTCCGTCGGGTCCGGGGAAGTGCCGCCGTCCGCGTCAGCTGGCGGTGCGGTACCCACACTGCCGCGTGGCGGCGAGCGTGCTCCGGGCCTGCGAAACACGCGCCATGGACGCGCCGGGTAGAGCGTCCACGGGACGAACGACCTTGCGCCGACCCGCGAGAAGGCGCGACGATTGGGTCCCACCGTCAACCCCGTCGGCAGATGACCGAGCTGGAACGCGAGTTTCTGCAGAACCTGATCACCGCCGCGTGGCCGCTGCCGGTGCAGATCGCGTTCGGCGCGGGGCTCGTGGCCGTGTACTGGGCGTGGTCCCGCTTCTACTACGCGGTGATCGACCCGGCGCTGCGCAACGTGGTCGGCGGCGTGCTCGGGGCCACGGTCGTGTGGGTCGCGCGGTACAGCGCCGAGTACCCGACGCCGCTGGAACTGGGCTTTCCCCGCAACCGCTATCACCGCTGGACGTGGGGCATCCAGGCCGAGGTCCGCCGCACGGCGGGGCGCGACGCCGCCGCGCTGGTCCTCTCCTTTCTGCTCGTCACTCTCCTGGGCGGGCTGTGGCCGATCGCGGTGTTCTTCTTCGTGTTCCTGCAGCTGAAGGCGCTGTCCTATGTCGTCTTCCTGCCGGTGTGCCTGGCGGTGATCGCCATCTACTCCCTCTTCTGGGCCGGGCGGCACGAGGTGGCGGGAATGCGGTGAGACGCCGACGACCCGGCGGTGTGCGCTTTTCGCACTCGTCTGCCCGGAATTCGAACAGGCACGCTGAACGTGGCGGAATTACACAGCTTCCGCGTCGAAGCACGATGGGCTCAGACCGATATCCGTACGCTCCACCGCGGGCACAGCGGATAGGCAAAAAGGATGTAAATCGGCATTCAGAAAGGACTTACACGCAATTGACGGACATGGCGCGATCCTCGAATAAGGTGATGCCGTCGCCGGGACCCTCGTCCCGCACCTCACCGACATCGCAGGAGCCATGGACATGTCCTTCATCCGCTACGCCGCCGCCCTCGCCGCCACGATCTCGCTGATCACCGCGTCCGAAGCACGTGCGCAGGCCGTTCCGTTCGGCGGCGCGGAGATGATGGCCGTCAGCGGCGTCATCGAAGGCGGGGCACCGGCCGTGGCGCCCAAGGCGGATGTCGAAGAGCCTGCGCGGCGCCGGTCCGGGCATCCGGCCGCCTCGCCCACGCTGCTGGCCCGGATGGGCTGCGCCGATGCTGAGGAGGCCCGCGGCCGGCGCTCCGGCGTGGCGGTGGGGATGGACGCCTGCGTGGCGCTGGCCCGCTACGGACAGCCCAGCAGCACCACGTTCAGCGACTTCGGGCACACGGAGCTGGTGACGATGGTCTGGGGCAACGTGGGAGGATCGTACGGCGTGCACATCGCGGCGGTGACCTACAAGGACCATCCGCTCACGTACGAGGCCGGAAAGCAGGCGGAGATCGGCACCTGGAGGATCACCCGCCACTTCGGGAATGACCGGCGCTGAGCCCTGCGACCCCGAGAAGTGCCGAACGCGCACGCCGTCCCACCCGGACGGCGTGCGCGTTTTGCGTCACGGCTGGGGGAGCGTGACGCCTTCTCCCAGCCGGTGGAACGGCGGCAGGGAAACGGGAAGCCGCCCCCGGATGGGCGCGCTGCCCAGCAGCGCGGCGGCGGCGGCGCCCTCCGCCGGCTCGCGGCTGTCCCAGGCCAGCAGGTAGGCGGGAACCGCGGGGAAGGCCTGCAGCAGGTACGGCGTTCCCAGCGACACCACGACGACGCGCGTTCCCGCCGCCGCCAGCCCCTGCACCCACGCACCGAAGGCAGACGAGATGGCCAGCGCGCGGTACTGCACCGGCGCCACGGCCACGCTCACCACCAGCACCTCGGCTGCCGACGCGCGGGTGCGCAGCGCGGCGAACTGCGCGGCAGAGGTGGACGGCCCCACGCGCACGTGCTCGGCGGAAAGCCCGCCCGCCGCCAGGGCGCGCTGAAGCTCCGCTCCTGATGGGCCGCGTCCCGTGCTGGTGTAGGTGACGTGCAGCACGCGTGAGCCGCGAGCCAGCGGCACCACGCTGCCCTGGTTGCGCGCGAGGGTCAGCGAGCGCTCCGCGACGGAACGCGCCACCGCCCGGTGCTCCGCGCGCCCGGCGATCGCTCCCACGGCCGCGGCATCCACCCGCGCGC
>NZ_DATBNB010000070.1 GCF_036554565.1 Longimicrobium sp.
AACCCGTCCGTCCGCCGCCGAACGGTCCGACGCGCCGGTCCGCGTCGCCGTGCTGAACGCGTCGGGCATTCCCCGGCTGGCGGACCGCGGGCGGGCTTGGCTGCGCGACGACGGCCGGTTCGACGTCAAGGAGATCGGCAACGCGCCGGGTTTTTCGCCCGACAGCTCGGTGGTGCTCGACCGCGTGGGCAAGGTGGACCACGCCCGCGCCGTCGCGGACGCGCTGGGGATTTCGCGCGTGGAGTCGCGGCCCGACGCCAACCTGTACCTGGACGTGACCGTCGTCCTCGGCAAGGACTGGGCGGCACGCAACCCGGAGCGCCCGGCGTCCGCGGCGCCGTAGACGGATGTCGAGACGACGAAGAGCGGCCCGGGGCGGATCAGCCCCGGGCCGCTTCGCCGTTCAGCCGTTCGATCGCCCCACGGATGTCCTCCGGCAGTTCCGCCACCACTTCCACCGGCTCGCCGGTGGACGGATGCGTGAACGCCAGCCGCGACGCGTGCAGCGCCTGCCGGGGCATCAGCGCCAGCCCCTTTCGCCCGTACTGCCGGTCGCCCAGCACGGCGTGGCCCGCGTACAGCATGTGAACGCGAATCTGGTGCGTGCGCCCCGTCTCCAGCTCCACCCGGAGCAGCGTCGCCGCCGGAAATCGCTCCACCACCGTGTACCGGGTGACGGCGTGCTCGCCGCCGGGTCGCACCGCGCGGAGCGCCGGGTTGCGCGGATCTCGCGCGATGGGCTGGTCGATGACGCCACGATCGTCCCCGATGACGCCGTCCACCAGCGCCAGGTACTCGCGCTTCAGCCCGCCCTCGCGAAGCTGCAGGTCCAGCCGGTGGTGCGCGTGCGCCGACTTCGCGAACAGCACCAGCCCCGAGGTGTCGCGGTCGATGCGGTGCGCCGGCCGCACCTTGGCGCGCACCCCCTGCCGCGCCAGGTGCCACGCGACGCCGTGCGAAAGCGTCTCTCGGTGCTCCGGCGACGTGGGATGCACGAGGAGGTGCGGCGGCTTGTTCAGCACCAGCAGCTCCGCGTCCTCCAACACCACGTCCAGCGGCATCTGAACCGGAACCAGCCCGCTCTCCTCGTCGTCCGCCAGCCTCGCCGTCACCACGTCGCCCTCTCGCACCTTGGCGTTCACCCAGGCAGGGCGCCGGTTCAGCTGCACGCCCTTGGTGCGCGTCAGCCGCTGGATCATGCGGCGCGACACGCCCATGGACTTCGTGAGGATGTCCTGAACGGTGCCTCCGGCCTCGTCGGCGGAAACGGTGTGCTTCACCCAGTGCTGGGGCTGGTTGCGCGGCTGCTCGGGCATGAAACGAGGGTTGCAGATTGGGCGTCGTGCTGAACGCGGATAATGTACCGGGCGTGTGGCCGTGCGCGAGGGGGCACGGCAGCGTGAGGCAAAAAGAGGACAGGTTGGGGCGGGAGCATGGCCTGATGGACGAAAATGCCCCTGAACAGGAGTTTCGAGCGTGTGCGGACGGAGGCGGAAAGGGACTCGGTGCGCGACGGGATCGACGTGGAAACGAGCAGGCGGGCCGAGCGGGGATGTTGCTGCTGTGGCGGAGTTTGTATGGTCCTGTGAGGCCCTTGACGCGGAGGTGATTTGCACGCACCGTACAGGCGTCGGGAGCGTCCATCCGGAGCGTTCCCCGAACGTTGACGAGCGAGCGGAATCACCCAGTAGCCACGAGGCCGCAGATGCGTCCAGACCAGAACGAAGTCCCCGGGGCAGCCCCCGAGCCCGACGACCAGAGCGAGGCGCCGAACCCCCGCAGGGGCAAGCCGTATTACACGCCACCCGGGTACGGCGTAATGACGGCGCGCGAGCCGGCTGCCGCCTACGGCGCGTACTTCTCCGACGCGCCGAGCGCCACCCGCGTCGATCCCGACTACCGCGAGATGGCTGCCGCGCTGTTTGACCGCGTGAAGGGCATCAGACGCCAGATCGCCGAAGACCGGCGCGAGATCGACCGCCTGCGCCGCGAAACGCGCGCCATTCTCGACAGCCTGCCGGCCTTCGCGTGACGCGATGTGGAAAGCTGTCTACGACTGGGCCAAGGCGTGCGTCGGCCTTGCCGAGGACGTGCGCCAGGTGCAGGACGAAATGAAAGACGTACGGCGCGAGTTGCGCGACGTTACGCTCACCCTGCAGCGGTGCATGATGGAGGTCGGGCGCCTGGGCGAGCGCGAAGAGCGGGAACGCGAGGTGCTTCTCCTGAAGATGGAGAATCTGCTGCTCAAGGATCCGGGTACCGCCGCGCTGGAGGTCAGAGCGAGCCCATCTGCACCGGCCTGCGCCCCTCGGTGGCTTCCGCGCGGAGCTGCCCGCAGGCGGCCGCGATGTCGCGGCCGCGCGACTCCCGCACCGCGGCGGAGATGCCGCGCTTCTCCAGCCGCTCCACGAACAGGTTGAGCCGGCCG
>NZ_DATBNB010000071.1 GCF_036554565.1 Longimicrobium sp.
CCGTGTGCGTCCCCGGTCCGGTAAGCCTGGGCCGTTCAGGATGACGGATCGGGACCGGGTGTGGGCTCCTCCCCCTCCGAGGCATCTGGGAGCACGTCGGCCTCGTCGGACTCGCCTTCCCAGCGGCTGGCGATGGCCTGCGCCCGCCAGCCGCGCTCCCGAAGCCAGCGCACCACCGGCTCCCGGTACCCGTGCGTCACCCATACGCACTCCGCGCCCGTCTCCTTGATCGCACCCAGCAGCGAGGGCCAGTCCACGTGGTCCGACAGCACGAATCCCCGGTCCACCGACCGCCGCCGCCGCTGCCCCCGCACCCGCATCCATCCGCTCGCGAACGCGGTGGACGTCGCGCCGAAGCGCCTCATCCACGGCGTGCCCATGGCCGAGGGCGGCGCCACGATCATCGCCCCGCCCCAGACGGTGCCCCGCGGCTCCGCGCCGGCGTACCGGGTTTCGGGGAGCGGAATCCCCATCCGCCGGTAGTCCTCGTTCAGCCGCTCCACCGCGCCGTGGGTGTAGATGGGGCCGATGGATGGATCCAGCCCCGCCAGCAGCCGCTGCGCCTTGCCCAGCGCGTAGCCCATCAGCAGCGACGCGCGGCCGGCCTGCGCGTTGGCGCGCCACCACGCGGTGATCTCGCCGAACACCTCGGCATCCGGCTGCCAGCGGTAGATGGGGAGGCCGAAGGTGCTCTCGGTGATGAAGGTGTGGCAGCGGACGGGCTCGAACGGGGTGCAGGTGGGGTCTGCCTCCGTCTTGTAGTCGCCCGACACCACCCACACCTCGCCCCCGTGCTCCACCCGCACCTGCGCGCTGCCCAGGATGTGGCCCGCCGGGTGAAGGCTGATGCGCACGCCGTTCACGTCGATCGGCAGGCCGTACTCCACCGAGCGGATGCGCGCGCCGGGGCCCAGCCGCGTGCGCAGCACGGCCTCGCCCTCGCGCGAGCCCAGGTACACCCGCGAGCCCCAGCGCGCGTGGTCGCCGTGCGCATGGGTGATCACCGCCCGGTCCACCGGCTGCCACGGGTCGATGAAGAAGTCGCCCGCCTCGCAGTACAGCCCCCGCTCCGTGATCCGCAGCAGCATGGAGTTCCTGGACGCTCGTGATGATTCAGCGCCCAAGTTGCTCACCCCCGGCACGGCTCGCAATGGCCCGGGGCAGGGATGGCCCTCACGGCCATGCGCGGAGCGGCATGAACGCCGCGGCCAGGGAGACCGCGGATTCTACCAGCGTTCCGAACATCACGGGGGCACCCCCCACGACGCCAGGATTTCCCCGGCTCGCGCGGAATCCAGATCGACGATTTCGCCGTGCAGGGGGCTGGCGACGAGTGCCGCGACCAACGCGGCGGGGCGGGCCGGCGGGTGCAGCGCGCCACGCGCGTGGCATTCCCGGTACCAGCGCTGGTCCGGCCCCACCGCCGGCTCGGGGGCGTCTCGCAGCTGCCGCTGGAGCACCGTATCCGTCACACCCGGGTAGATTCCGTTCACCGTCACTCCCGAGCCGGCGAACTCGGCCGCCAGGGCATGGGTCAGCCGGTCCAGGGCGGCCTTGCTGGAAACGTAGGCGCTTCGGTGCGTGGCCTGGAGCCGGTGAGCGAGCCCGGAGGAGACGTTGACGATGCGGCCCCACCCCCCGGCCAGCATCCCGGGAACGCTGCTCCGTGCGCAGAAGTACGCCCCGAAGACGTTCACGCGGAACGCGTCGCACCATTCATCGGGGTCGCTGTCCAGAATGGCACCCAGCGGCATGGCGCCAGCGTTGTTCACCAGGATGTCCACCGGCCCCAGCGCCCGGCCGATCCGGCTCAGCGCCCGTTCCACTTCCCCGATCCGCCCGACGTCCGCGGCCGCGATGGCCGCGTGGCTCCCGTTCGAGCGGATCTCCCCGGCGACGGCCTCGAGTTGTGCGCGCGTCCGGGCCAGCAGCCCCACGGCCGCGCCGCGCCGGGCAAGCTCCAGCGCGATGCTGCGCCCGATCCCCCGCCCGGCGCCGGTGACCAGGGCCACGCGCCCCTGGAGCGGCAGGTGCGAACCCGGCATGCTCAGGCGTTCTCCAGCCTGCCCCGCAGCCCGTCGCGCACGCGCGGCCACTCGGCGGCGACCACGCTGTACACCGCGGAATCGCGGATGCGGCCGTCGCGCATCACCATGTGGCTGCGCAGCACGCCCTCCTCCCGGGCGCCGATGCGCGCGAGGGCCCGCCGCGACGCCGTGTTCAGCACGTCGGTCACGAATTCCACACGGTTGCAGCGCCACCGTTTGAAGGCGTGGGCCATCATCAGGTACTTGGCTTCGGTGTTGGCGTAGGTGCGCTGCCACGTGCGGGCGATGAAGGTGAAGCCGATCTCCACGCGGCGGTGCGCGGCGGCGATGGACCGGAAGCGCGTGCTTCCCACCACCGCGCCGGACGCACCGTCCACGATCGTGAACGCGAGCTCGCTCCCGGCAGCGAACTGCGCCCGCGCATCGTGCAGGAACGGGCCGAGATCCCGCGGATGCGGAACCACCGTGACGGGGATCTCCCAAAGCGACCCATCCTCGATCGCGGCGGCCAGTCCGGGCAGGTGCCGCTCGCACAGCGGCTCCAGTACGATGCGCGAGCCGCGCAGCGTCGTCTTCTCCACCCTCATCGGGCGGAGTCCGCCAGCTCGCGGAATTCCAGGCGGTTCAGCTGCATCTGGGGAATGAGCAGCCGGCGGCGCCGTGCGTCGTAGCCGATCGCCGCCGGGGAGGGCGTGCCCCGCGCGGCGACGGACCACGACCCGCCGGAGAACCGGTAGACCGCCTCGGCCTCCCAGCTGGAAACCAGCAGCGAGCCGTCCTCCAGCGCCACGACGCCGTCCAGTGCTCCGTGAGGCGGCTTCGGCAGGTCCGCCCGCCGCCCGTCCGGGGCCACGCGGTACACCTCTCCGCTCCCGACGGAGACGACCACCACGTGGCCGGAGCCGTCCACCGCCACGCCGTTCGGGTTGCCGAGCGCCGGGCCGCGCGCCACCACGACGGGGCGCCCGCTCGTGTCGAAGCGGTACAGGGCATCGGTGCCCGACGGGGCGAGCGCACCGGCTTCGGAGGCGAACCCGGTGTCGGTGACGTACAACGTGCCGTCGCGCCCCACGGCCAGGTCGTTGAGGAAGGTGGCGCCCGGCACGAACCGGCTTCCGATCGGCCGGCCGGTCCTGCGGTGAAAGGCGCGCACCACGTCGATGTCGGCCACGAACAGCGTATCGCCGCGGATCGCCATCCCCTTGGGCGCATGGAGCTCGACACCGTCACGTCCGCCCTCGATCCACTTCAGCGAGATCACCCGCCCGTCCGGCGCCACGCGTGAGATGAAGCCGTTCCCGTCGCGCGCGGCCGGGCCGCCATGGACGTTGGAAACCAGGTACACGTCGGCGCGCGGGTCGTGGCGAACGCACTCGGGTGCCTGGAACCCGGCGTTCTCGACCACCACGGACGGCTGCGCGCGCACGGGATCCGCCGCCGCCAGCACGGCGATCACCAACCATCTCGTTCTCATCACCGCTCCTCCAGGGTCTGCGTTTCCGGGGATTGTCCGCGGAGGGAACACTGACGAAGGCGGGGATTGCCGTCAATCTTGATCGGCCCGTCAACCCCGGACGAGGTGGAGTTGATTCATCGATCAAGATTGACAGCAGAATCGCGGGCCACCGAGATTGCCCGTGAGAGCAGGGATTCCACCTCCGGCACGGGAGAACACATGGCTGCGAAGAGCGTGGAGCTTGGCGTGCTCGCGGCGTACGTCGATGGCGAGACCGAGCGGTGGCGGGAGTGGTTCCAGGCGGCACCCGCGGAGGTGCTGGACCTGCCCCTCGGAGCGGGTGCGGAGGGAACGCTGCGCACCCTCGTCAAGCACATCTTCGCGGTCGAGCTTCGATACGCGCAGCGGCTGGCCGGCGAGGCGGTGACGGGCTACGAGCAGCTGCCGGACCGAACGGTCCAGGAGCTGTGGCGCATCCACCGCACGGCCGCAGCCATCCGCGACCGCTTCCTGCGCGAAGCCGCTCCCGAGTCCCTGGACCGGGTGCTGGTTTCGGACACCCGCAAGCTGGGCCGCATCGAATCGCGGGCGCACGTGGTGCTGGTTCACACCTTCATCCACGGCATCCGCCACTGGGCGCAGGTCGCCGCGGTGCTGCGGCAGCACGGGCACGGCGGGCTGTGGGAGCACGACTGGCTCCTGAGCCCGGAAGTGCAGCCGCCGGGGACCACACCATGACCCACGGAGAGCCGATGGCCGCCGCAGACCTGAGCATGCACACCGCCGTACTGGAACGCACTCCCGGGGTGCTGCGGGCGCTCCTGCTGGATCTTCCCACGGAATGGGCGGACGGCACCGAAGGGCCGGGATCGTGGAGCCCGGCCATGGTGGTTGAGCACCTGGCGG
>NZ_DATBNB010000072.1 GCF_036554565.1 Longimicrobium sp.
GCGGTCCCATCCCACACCGCTGGCGTGAACTGGGCAGATAGAAAAACGCCCGCGCTTCGAGTAGCTGAAGCACGGGCGCAGGAACAACGGAGGTGTAGCTTCAGGGTGCCGCGCGCGCGACCGCGGTCAGGCGGTGGGAGCCTATCGGAAACTCGATAGCGTTATGCCCCGGCCAGTTGGGTACTTCCGGGAAGTCTACGATTTCGCCAATCTGCACGAACTCGGTCGAGACCACCACGTGGTCGCCAGCTTTGAGGTTCAATGCGTCTGTCTGCGCCTTGAGCGTGGACGTGTTCACGGATACAACGCGGTTCACGTTGTGGGGATCGCTGGCGTAGCGGACCCGGTCGACGATGAGGTTCTGCCCTTCGCTCTCGATGCGGCGGACGATGACTTCTTCTGCCGCAAGGCCCACTTTCTCCGGCATCGGCCCGCGGTATCCGCCAGTGATCTCGGCGAGGTCACACCCGGAGATCGCGACGGCCAGCACGCCCACCAGGAACGCCGCGCGCCTTCCAATCGATTGAAATCTCATCGTCTCACTCAAGGCTTGAAGTAGATGTAGCCCGCATCCGGCACCGACGCTTCACGTTGCCAGGCCTGCTCGGTCGTAGGGCCGTTTTGCCACTCCGGGATGTACACTCCATTTCCGGCCGGGTAGTTGATATAGTCCCGGACACGCGTGGCCCACTCGCGCCAATCCCACCGATCCCAAAGCCAATGGTTCCGGAACTGCTCATAGCGATGCGTGCGGCCAATGTCATTGTTGTGCAGATCCATTACGTGCGTTGCGCCGAAGCTGTTGCTCTCGTGATCATCCGTCACCGCCTTGGTTACCGTTTTTCCAAGGTACCGCCTGAGCATGACGCTCAAGTAGATATGCCGGAAAGCGTCAGCCTGATCATCGTTTTTGTTGAACGACGGGAAGAACTCCGCTGTCTTAGCCACCGCACGTTGCACCGCCTGCTTGGCCCTGAAATACTTATAGCCGGCCATGCCCAACCCCATCACTGTCGTCAGGATGGTCTCAGGGACCACCTGGGGGGTAACATCGTTGCCATTGGGAAATTGCACCTCCCCGACCGAAACAATCTCCGTTCCGCCGCCCCCACCGCCACCACCCCCACCACCGCCACCACCGCCACCACCGCCCCCGTCCGTCGGCTCCCCCTGGTACGTGCCAGCAGCGAGCGATTCGTAGTAGTAGATCTCCTCGATCCCCGCTGGGTCAAGCTCCAGCGAGTCGATCTCCATCTGAATTGTGGGGATGCTGCTGTCGTCGGGAACAGCGAATTCCTCCTGACCAGACCAACTTGCATCGGCGCACGTGAGAGAGGTGTCCGCGCACGATTCAGCGGGTTCTATCGTCATTGGCAGGGCCGAGCCTTCACCGGCCGCACCGTACTTCCTCTCGTACTCACGCATGGCACGCTCGTACTCAAGCCAGGCGATGCGGTTTTGCCGTTGCTGCTCCGCGGCTTCGCGCATCATCCCCGAGTGCCCACGGTCAGGATAGAGCTGCCGAAGGCGGCGTTCAATGTACTGCTGATACTTCGGGTCCTCGGGACTAAGCGACGTGAGCCCCGGATTTTTGTGGATGTACTCGCGATACAGGATGTAGAGCACGGCCGCCGGATATTTTGGACCGTCGTATCTGAGTGTGGGTTCCTGCGGCGGTTCCGGCCGGGTTGTATTCTGCTGGACAACCGAGCTGGAGAGATCCGGTGCTCCGGCGGAGGGCTCAGCGGGGCTGTCGCACGCAATCAGGGCGATGAGCCCAAGAAGCGTTCCCACCTTCATGATCCCACTTCGGACGGACGCGCTCAAGATGGAGATTTGTGCTTCGTGCCTCATCAAGTGAACCCTTCGGGGTTGTATTGGGAACTGCGGTGAGGGACCGCCGCCAAGGCTAATGAACGATGAATCGCACAAAAGTTCGTACGACGATGTAAAACAATAGTGCCTGCCCGTGAGGAGTGCAACTACTGTCCCAACCGGAACGGCCCAATACCTCCCATCCCCGGCTGCGGTTCCGAGGACGTCCGCGGAGCGTCAGCCATTGCTCGCGGGTTCGATGTACGCGCGGGTGTGCGGTAGTGCGCCTCGCCGTCAACCGCGCGCATGACGACCGTCACCAGCGGATCGCGGGCCAGCCGCTGGACGGCGTCGGCGTGACGCTACATCTCGCCCTGGCGCAGGTCGATCCGCGTCTCAGGCCGGTTCGCGCGGGTTTCCGAGAACGGAACGGTGGCCTGGCGGATGGCGAAAGGCCCGCCGGCGGGGCCTGCCTGGGCCTTGCACTCGAACTGGAGCGCCGCGACCTGGCGGCGGAACGACCCGTACGGAGCCTCCAGTTCGATGCGGTAGTTGGCCTGTGCGTCCACGCGGGCGCTGTTTCCGAACGAGGGCTCCGAATGGTCCGCACGGAAGCACTGCACCCAGACCCGGCCCGCGTAGTTGGGTCCGGTGAGCACCTGCACGTGTCCCGTCACCGTGGCGTAGCCGTCGGGCTTCTCGGGGGCACCGAAGGGGCAGGCGTTCAGAACGAGGCCCAGGGCAGAAAGGCCGGCCGTGCGGATCATTGGATGACGTCGTCGGAGGGCCATGGAGGTGGATGGGAATGCGGCAGGCCGTCAACGCGCGAACGTCCCGATCCCGGACGCGGGCGTCAGGCGGCCGGCTCGATGTCCACCAGCGTCCATCGCCCCTCCTCGTCGAGCTCGAAGCCGATCCGGGCGCCTCCGCACGTCACCACGTGCGGTCCGTATTCGTCGCTGCCCTCCGGCTTTTGCGTGAGCGGGCCCAGGAACGCCTCGATCCGGGCGCGCGGCGTGTCGGCGGCCACCTCCCACAGCGTTCCGTCCGCGAACCGAAAGCTGAGCCTGGACGGCTGAAAGTCCGGGTACCTGCCCAGTTCCGTGTCGCCGAGATTCACCTGGAAGTAGCAGGTAAACAAGTTGATCCGGCCATGCTTGTCGGGCCACACCTCCAGCCCCAGCGGCGCGAAGTCCCACTGGAATATGCGCTGGGGCCGAGGATTGCCCGGCCTGCCAAGGGCGCGCAGCGCGGACATCGGCGCACCGAGCGGAATGCCGTTCAGCTCGCCCCGGCTGATGTCGAAGACCAGTGGGGCCGGCCGGCAATCGGGCCAGTCGTCGGTGGGGTCCTTCCGGCGAAAGAGATCGAACAGCGCCATTCTCGCCCGTCCGTGAGAATCGGTGAACCAGGTCGGGAGACGTTCAGCGCCGTCAGGACCAGTCCGCCCGCGTGATCCGGTAGTGCGCCAGGCGGCGTTCAGGCGACCACTTGGGATACTTGTTGGGCACGATCCCCTCCAGGCGAAAGCCGGCCTTTTCGAGCACGCGGCGCGACGCTCCGTTCTCCAGCAGCGGATAGGCGTTCACCTCCGCCAGGCTCAGCCACCCGAAGGCGAAGTCCACCGTCATGACGCACGCGGCGGTGGCGTAGCCGCGGCCCCAGTACGGCACGCCCACCCAGTAGCCCAGCTCCGCAGACCCGCCGGGCCCCTCCACGTCTCCCACGCCCACCACCCCCGCGATCTCGCCGTCCTCCACGCGCATGGCGAACACGTGTTCCTCGCCGGCCTCGCGCCTGGGCAGCAGGTCCGCGATCCACCATGCCGCGCCGCCGTCCGGGTACGGCTCGGGAAGGGTGGTCGTGGCCGTTACGAGCGGATCGCGGGCCAGCCGCTGGACGGCGTCGGCGTGGTCGGGGTGAATGGGCTCGAGGCGCATGGGGGATCGCTGCTGCGGCTAGGTGCGGGCGAATGGGATCGGCCGTCGTGGAAGCCGAACGACGGCGGGTTAGGGATGGATTAGCGGGGCCACGGGCGGGGTTCGGAGGGGCAACCCTGGCCGGGTGCGCCGGGCTCGTACTCGTCGGTCCCGGCACACGGCCGGGCGCCGATCCGAAACGTACAACGCCCAGCCGGATATCGCGACCATGAAGACGCTTCTTCTCGCCGCCCTGCTCAGCACCGCCGCCGCGGCCCCCCGCCCCGCCGACGTGCCCGCCACGCCCCCCGACTTCACCGGCGCGTGGACGCTGGACGAGGCCCAGAGCACCGGACTGCCGCCGTACTACGCCGAGATCCGCAGCCACCGCCTGGCCATCGAGCAGAACGATTCGCAGCTCCGCGTGGGGGTGGAGATCGAGAACGCGGACCCCGAGCCGCTGAAGATGGAGTTCCTGTACTCGCTTTCCGGCGTGGAAACCGCCACCCAGACCCCCATTCGCACGCCCAACGGAAACATGGTCGTTCCCACGCGCCTCAAGGCCACGCGCGCGGACGACGGGCGCATTCACATCACCATCACCCGCGAGATCCAGATGCGCGACCGCACGGTGACGGGGGTGGTCGACGAAGTGTGGGAGATGCGCGCGGACGGTGCGCTCGTGGTGCACCGCGTGGACACGATGCCGGACGGCCGGGAAATGCGCGCCGACATGGTGTTCGTGAAGAGCTAGCCCAGCAGGCCGGGGTTCAATCGCCAGACGGCAAAGGTGAGCGCCGTGGCGAAGCCCACCCACAGCAGGTACGGAAGCAGGAGCACTCCCGCCAGCGGCCGGATGCGCCAGAACGCCGCCGTGGTGAGCGCCACGAGCACCCACAGCAGCACCACTTCGCCAAGGGCCAGCGCGCCCCGGCGCCAGGCGAAGAAGAGCCAGCTCCACAGTGCGTTCGCGGTGAGCTGAACCACCCACAACGAGAGCGCGGTCCGTGCACCCGCACGGCCGCGCTCTCGCCACACCAGCCACGCGGCGACCGCCATCATCAGGTACAGCACCGTCCACACGGGCCCGAACAGCCACCCGGGCGGCGCCCACGCGGGGCGCACCAGCTGCGCGTAGAACGAGGCGGCGTTCACGCTCGCCCGCTCCCCGATCGCCGCCGCCGCGAAGGCCGCCAGCAGCCATCCAGCGAGCCCGGTCCATTCACGCCGCGTGGAACTCGCCATCCCGTCCCATCCTCCTGATCCAGTCCCCGGCCCGCTACTCGGGGCCGGCGCGGTCGAATCCGCTGTAGTCGATGGTAAAGGTGGAGCTCGCCCCGAGCGCGGCCACCCGCCCCACCCCCTCTGCACGAGCGGAGCCGCCGCCGCGCGCCGGCAGCCGCAGGGTGCTCCCGGCGATCTCACGGTTCTCGTATACCATGTAGGTCGAGGCGAACGGGCGGTCGCCGCGCAGGTACTCGAAGTCCACCCGCCG